>NZ_JBPQTW010000117.1:0-21500 GCF_051386535.1 Streptomyces sp. URMC 127 | reverse complement strand
GGGCGCCGCCCCCCCCCCCCCCCCGGCCGGCGGGGGGCGGTGCCGCTGCGTCCGGGGCGGGAACACGCCCGGGGACGTGATCTACTGCTTGTAGCAGCAGCTGGTTACCCGTAGAAAAGTGATCCACCCGCCGTGCGATTGAACGAGCTCGACGAACGCATCGTGCATGCCCTGGCCGAGGACGCCAGGCGCTCCTACGCCGACATCGGCGCGGAGGTCGGCCTGTCCGCGCCGGCCGTGAAGCGGCGCGTGGACAGGCTGCGCGCCGAGGGTGCCATCACCGGTTTCACCGTCCGCGTGGACCCCGCGGCGCTCGGCTGGGAGACCGAGGGCTTCATCGAGATCTACTGCCGCCGCAACACCTCGCCGGAGGCCATCCACCGCGGCCTCTCGCGCTACCCGGAGGTCGCCTCGGCGTCCACCGTCACCGGCGAGGCGGACGCCCTCGTGCAGGTCTTCGCCTCCGACATGCGCCACTTCGAGCGGGTGCTGGAGCGCATCGCGGGGGAGCCGTTCGTCGAGCGCACCAAGTCGGTGCTCGTGCTCTCGCCGCTGCTGCGCCGCTTCAGCTCCGGCGCGCCCTCCTGACCCGGCCGTGCGCAAGGAGGGGGCCGGCGACCGGCCCGCACCGATAGCCCCGGCCGGCTGGCCGGCCAAGGCCGACCTGAACCTGCTCGTGGCCCTCGACGCCCTGCTCGACGAGGAGAGCGTCACGGCCGCCGCCGACCGCCTCGGCCTGTCCGGCCCCGCCATGAGCCGCACCCTCGGCCGCATCCGGCGCGCCCTCGGCGACCCCGTGCTCGTCCGGGCCGGGCGCCGCATGGTGCCCACCCCGCGCGCCCTGGCCATGCGGGGCGAGGTGCGGCGCGTCCTCGCCGACGCCCGCGCCCTCTTCACCGCCTCGGCGCCCTGCGACCCGGCCGCGCTGGAGCGCACCTTCACCCTCAGCGCCCACGACAGCCAGGTGATGGCCTTCGGCGCCCCGCTCCTCGCCCGCACCGCCCGCGAGGCCCCCGGCGTCACCCTCCGCTTCCTCGCCGAGGGCGCCACGGGCGTGCCCTCCCTGCGCGACGGCGCCCTCGACCTGGAGATCGGCGTCATCGACCGCAGCGAACCCGAGATCCGCGTCGAACCGCTCCTGACGGACCGCATGGTCGGCGTCGTCCGGGCCGGCCACCCGCTCCTCGACGGGCCCGTCACCTTGCGCCGGTTCGCCGCTGCGGGCCATCTCCTGGACACCCGGCGCGGCCGCCTGTCCGGGCCCGTCGACGAGGCCCTCGCCGCGCACGGCCTGCGCCGCCGGATCGCCGGCACCGCGCCCACGTTCGCCTCGGCCCTCTTCGTCATCGCGGGCAGCGACGCCGTCGGCCTCACCGCGGAGCGGGTCGCCCGGCCGGCCGCGGAGGCCCTCGGACTCGTGACCTTCGAGGTTCCCCTGGACCTGCCGCTCCTGCACTTCTCCATGGCCTGGCACCCCCGCCACGAGGAGGACAACGGACACCGCTGGCTGCGGGACGTCGTCCGCGACACGGTGCGGGCGACGGGCTGAGCCCACCAGGGCGCACGGTGGGTCCGGCACCGCCGGGCCGCGCCGCGGTGGTCGCTCGCTGCTGCGGCGGGGAAGCGGGTGCGACCCGCACCGTGAAGGGCCTCGCCCTTCATCATCCGCCGCGACGGCGATCAACCCCCACGGCGCAGTCCGGCGGTGCCGAACACGCCTCAGGGCCGGACCCGCCGTACCCCCCGGTAGGGTCCGCGCAACGAATCGCGCCGAAACCCCGGAAAGGCGCAACGAATCACTCACCCGCACGCAATGGACGCGCCTTGTCCGGCCCGGACGGCGGACCGTACCGTCAAGGCGTCTTAACGCACGCCCCTCGCAGGGGCACTCGTTAGCCCCCTCCGACCAGGTGAAGTGAGGCCGCATGACGCCGCCGCGTATCGCGCTGTACCAGGGCCCCGCCGGTGTCCCCTCCTCCGCCTCGGACAGCCTCGCCGCCCTCGACGCCGCCGCCCGCCGGGCCGCCGCCGCGGGAGCCCGGCTGCTGCTCACCAGCGAGCTGTTCCTCACCGGCTACGCCCTCGGCCCGGCCGTCGCCGACCGCGCCGAGACCGCCGACGGCCCCGGCGCCCGCGCCGTCGCCCGCATCGCCGCCGAGCACGGCCTGGCCGTCGCCTACGGCTACCCCGAGCGCGACGCGGACGACCCGGCCGTCGTCTACAACGCCCTGCAGCTGATCTCCCCCGACGGCGCCCGGCTCGCGAACTACCGCAAGACCCACCTCTTCGGCGCGTACGAGACGGCCCACTTCCGGCCCGGCACCGACGCCGTCGTCCAGGCGGACTTCGCGGGCCTCCGCCTCGGCCTGCTGATCTGCTACGACGTCGAGTTCCCGGAGCCCGTGCGGGCCCACGCCCTGGCCGGCACCGAGCTGCTGCTCGCGCCCACCGCGCTGATGCGCCCGTACGAGATCGTGCCGCAGAGCGTGGTCCCGGTGCGCGCGTGGGAGAGCCAGCTGTACATCGCCTACGCCAACCGCTGTGGCGACGAAGGGGAGTTCTCCTTCGCCGGCCTCAGCTGCCTCGCCGCCCCCGACGGGACCGTCAGGGCCCGGGCCGGTCACGGCGAGGACCTCATCACCGCCGACGTCGACCCGGCGCTGCTGAAGGCCTCGCGCGCCGAGAACACCTACCTGAGCGACCGGCGGCCGCAGCTGTACACCTCGCTCGCCCGAGCCTGACCGGTCCCGACCCCACCCCGCGGGCATCGGCCAGATACCGGCGACCGAGCACGGCACCGAGGTCGCCGTCATCGGCGGCGGCCTGTCGGGCATCATCACCGCCTACGAGCTGATGAAGATGGGCCTCAAGCCCGTCGTCTACGAGGCCGACAAGATCGGCGGCCGGCTGCGCACCGTCGGCTTCGAGGGCTGCGACCCGTCGCTGACCGCCGAGATGGGCGCGATGCGCTTCCCGCCGAGCTCCACGGCGCTGCAGCACTACATCGACCTGGTCGGCCTGGAGACCAAGCCGTTCCCCAACCCGCTCGCGCCCGCCACCCCGTCCACCGTCGTCGACCTCAAGGGCGAGTCGCACTACGCGCAGACCATCGACGACCTGCCGCCGGTCTACCGCGAGGTCGCCGACGCGTGGAGCGCCTGCCTGGAGGAGGGCGCGGACTTCTCCGACATGAACCGCGCCCTGCGCGAGCGCGACGTGCCGCGCATCCGGGAGATCTGGGCGAAGCTGGTCGAGAAGCTCGACAACCAGACCTTCTACGGCTTCCTGTGCGAGTCGGAGGCGTTCAAGTCCTTCCGGCACCGCGAGATCTTCGGCCAGGTCGGCTTCGGCACGGGCGGCTGGGACACCGACTTCCCCAACTCCATCCTGGAGATCCTGCGGGTCGTCTACACGGAGGCGGACGACCACCACCGCGGCATCGTCGGCGGCAGCCAGCAGCTCCCGCTACGGCTGTGGGAGCGCGAGCCGCAGAAGATGGTCCACTGGGCGCCGGGCACCTCGCTGTCCTCGCTGCACGGCGGCGACCCGCGCCCGGCCGTGACGCGCCTGCACCGCACGGCCGGCAACGGCATCACGGTCACCGACGAGACCGGCGACATCCGCACGTACAAGGCGGCGGTCTTCACCGCCCAGTCGTGGATGCTGCTGTCGAAGATCGCCTGTGACGACTCGCTGTTCCCCATCGACCACTGGACGGCGATGGAGCGCACGCACTACATGGAGTCCTCCAAGCTGTTCGTGCCGGTGGACCGGCCGTTCTGGCTGGACAAGGACGAGGAGACGGGCCGGGACGTCATGTCGATGACGCTCACCGACCGGATGACGCGCGGCACCTACCTCCTGGACGACGGTCCGGACAAGCCGGCCGTCATCTGCCTCTCCTACACCTGGTGCGACGACAGCCTCAAGTGGCTGCCGCTGTCGGCGAACGAGCGCCTGGAGGTCATGCTCAAGTCGCTCGGCGAGATCTACCCCAAGGTCGACATCCGGAAGCACATCATCGGCAACCCGGTCACCGTCTCCTGGGAGAACGAGCCCTACTTCATGGGCGCGTTCAAGGCGAACCTGCCGGGCCACTACCGCTACCAGCGCCGCCTGTTCACCCACTTCATGCAGGACCGCCTGCCGGAGGACAAGCGCGGGCTCTTCCTCGCCGGCGACGACATCTCCTGGACGGCCGGCTGGGCCGAGGGCGCCGTGCAGACCGCGCTCAACGCCGTGTGGGGCGTCATGCACCAGTTCGGCGGCGCGACCGACCCGTCGAACCCCGGTCCCGGCGACCGCTACGACGAGCTCGCGCCCGTCGAGCTCCCGGAGGACTGAGCCCCTCCTCCGTCCGGTCTTCCCGGACGCCCGGCCCGGATTTCCCGCCCGGACTTCCGGGCCTCCCCTGACCGAGGCCCCCGGCCCCCCAGCCGGGGGCCTCACCCCAAGGGCGTGAGCAGGCAGCGCCCGACCAGCCCGACGCTCGCGTCGATCCGTCCGGTCAGCTCCTCGGCCACGTCGGGCAGCCCGCGCACCGCCCACAGCGCGCGGAACGATGCCCACGCCCCGCGCCGCGCCGCCTGCAGCGACCACGAACCCGCCAGGTGCGTCAGCGGATCGGCGACGTCCAGCAGATCCGGGCCGGGCATGAGGTCCTCCCGGATCCGCTCCTCCATGGCCACCAGCAGGGCACCGACCCGGTCGAAGTCCGCCTCCAGCACGTACGGCTGGACGCGCAGCGACCGGCAGGTGTCGACGAGGGCCAGCGCGAGGTCGTGCCCGATGTGGGCGTTGATTCCCGCGAGTGCGAACTGCAGCGGCCGGACGGCCGGGTGGCCGCGCAGCTGGAACAGCGGCCGCCAGCACGCCGGCGGCCGGCGGCCCGCCGCCACGTGGTCGACGGCGGCCAGATACCGCGCCGCGAACCGCACGACGAGCTCCGTGGCCGCCGCGCCCTCCCGGAACCCGCCGGCCTCCGCCTGCTCCGCGACCCGCTGCGTGACCGACAGATACACGCGGTTGAAGACATGCACCCCGTCCCGCGGGGGGAGTGCCCCGTCCAGCATCCGCATCTGCGCCAGCACGTCCTCGATCCCGGCCGGCGCCGCGGGCTTCGCCCAAGTCAGCGTCATGCACACAGAGTGACATGTGGATACGCAGAGTAGGGGGTCGCGTGCGGTAGTTGACCGGAACGGATGAACGGGCAGGACCTCCCGGCATATGCGCGCAGGTCGGCGAAGCCGTACCCCCGCGCCCGCGCACCTGCGATGATCCGCGGAAGCGCCTCCGCGTCGAGGACCGGGCCACCGTCGTCGCTGCCCACGTGCATCTGGATGACGGCGCCCGGCCTCAGCGCCTCCAGCGCCCGCCGGACGGCCTCACCGGCCGTCATCCCGCGCGAGGCACCGACGTAGCCCTTGGTGTCGGTGGTGAATTCGAGGTCCGCGAATCCCAGCGAGTTGACCACCGCGATCTGCTGCGGGGGCGCCTCGCTGTAGGGGAAGCGGAAGAACGGCAGCGGCTCCACGCCCCCGGCCCGCCGGATCGCCCGGTCCGCGCGCAGCACCTCCGCAGCCGCCTCTCCCGGGTCCAGCCGCTCGAAGTGCGGGTGACTGTACGAATGGTTGCCGAGCCCGAACCCGCCCTCCGCCATGGCCCGTACGGCGCGGGGGTGCCGGTCGGCGAAGTCCCCGGTGGGAAAGAACGCCGCGGGCACCTTCTCCCGCCGGAGCGTCGCCAGGACGTCCCCGATCCAGGCCTCGTCCCACGCGGCGTTGAACGTCAGCGCGACGACGGGGCGTTCGGTCGGCAGGAGCCTGACCTCTTTGCCGAAGAGATCGGAGACGGGGGAGGGGGCGGCGGCGCGGGAGGGGAGAGCGGCGAGAGCGAGGGCCGGGGCGAGGAGCAGCGTGACGAGCAGAGCCTTGAGGGCAGCGGATGCGGTGAGTGGTCTCATGCCCCGTCAACGCCGCGGGGGCGGCCGGCGGCACGTTCGGCCGCCCGGCGGTACAGCACGACGGCCTCGTCCCCGCGGCCGAGCTGTTCCAGGCAGTGGGCCTCGTCGTTGAGGCTGGCGAGCGTGTCCGGATGAGCAGGGCCGAGGGCCTCCTCGCGGCCCTCCGCCACCTGCCGGTACGAGTCCAGCGCTTCCTCCCACCGGCCCAGCCAGCCCAGGGCCACGGCGATCTCCCGGTGACTGACGAGTGTGTCGGGGTGGTCCGGGCCGAGGACGCGTTCCCGGTCGGCACACACCGCACGCGCCTCGGTCAGGGCTTCCTCCCACCGGCCGAGCCGGCCGAGGTTGACGCAGCGGCCGTGCCGGGCCCGTAAGGTCTCCGGATCGTCAGGGCCTTGGACGCGTGTACGGTCCTCAACGAGGGCGTAGTAGACCTCGAGGGCCTGCGCGCTGCGTCCCAGGCGACCGAGGCAGATGCCCACCTCGTAGCGGGCGGCGAGCGTGTCGGGGTGATCGGGGCCCAGCGCCCGGACGCGGGCGCCGGACACGTCGCGGTACGTCGACAGGGCCTCCTCCCACCGGCCGAGCTGCCCCAGGGCGTAGGCGGTCTCGTACAGCGTGGTCAGGGTGTCGGGATGCTCCACGCCGAGCCTGCGGGACCGGGCCTCGGCCACCTCGCACGCCATGCGGTACGCCTCCTCCCAGCGTCCCAGCCGGCCGAGGCTGAAGGCGAGGTTGTGGCGGCAGCGCAGCGTGTCGGGGTGCTCGGCGCCCATCGTGCGCTCCCGGGCGCCTAGCACCTCCGTGTACACCTGGTAGGCCTCGAAGTGCCGCCCGAGCCGCCCGAGGACGTACCCCATCTCCTGGCGGGCGGCGAGGCTGTCGGGGTGTTCGGGACCGAGCACCCGGGCGCGGGCGCCGGCGACCTGCCCGAAGAAACCCAGTGCGTCGGCATGACGGCCCAGCCTGGACAAGGCGAAGGCGACCTCGTAGCGGCTCGCCAGCGTGTCGGGGTGGTCCGGGCCGAGCACTCCCTCGCGGGCTGCCGCGACGCGCCGGTGCGTGCCGAGTGCCGCGCTCCACAAGCCCTGTTGCCCGAGATGGAGCGCGAGTTCGTGGCTTTCCTCAAGGAGAGCGAGCAGCTCCTGCGAGCCGATGGCGGGATGCTGCGGCGCACTCAGCACCCGGGACGCCACGTCCGGCGACATGAGCTCCTCGCGGGGATGCCACTCGTCGCCGACGGCCGTGCGCACCAGGGTGAGCTGGGATCCGTAGCCGATCGGGACGCCGTCGGAGCCCTGCATACGGCGGCATGCCTTCAAAGCCCCCTTCAGCAGCAGAGCGGTGGGATGCTCCGCCCCGACTCCGGCCGTGGTGACGCGATCAGCCGCGTTGAGGGCCCGCGCGGCACGCTCCAGCTGACCGGGCGACTCCGTGGCCCTCGCCAGGTCGAGTTCGGCGCACGCATGGTTCGTCAGCGCGGTGATCGTGAGGGGGTGGCGGTCACCGAAGCACGCCGAGGCCCGTACCGCCGCCTCCTCCAGCGCCCGCACCGCGTGCTCCAGCCGTGACACGTCTTCCGCTCGCCGCGCCGTCTCGAACTCGGCGCAGGCCAGGTCGATCACGGCGGTCACGGTCTGCGGGTGGTGGGCGCCCAGTTCGGCGGCGGCCCGCGCCGCCACAGTGGCCAGTACGTCGGTGACCTGCGCCATGCGCTCCCGGGCGTTCAGCGACCGCGCCCATTCGAACTCCACGGCCGCCCGGAGGACGAGCGCCGAAATCTCCGCAGAGCGCTGTGACTCCGGCGCGCCGCGCCACTCCCGGTCGGCCTCGCGCACGTCTTCGGCCACTCGGCTCAGTTGCACGGGGTCGTTGCTCCAGCGGGCGAGCGCCAGGTCGACGGAGCTGAGCAGGCGGCGCACCTCGTGGTCGTCATGCCCGTCGAGTGCGAGCCGCGCGAGCCCGACGACGCTCTCGGCCTTCTCGAAGTCACCGGCCCGGGCGTGGACGGCGGCGAGGTTCGCGAGCGTCTCGGCTTGTACGTGCTGCTCGGCGTCGCACCTCCGGGCGGTCTCCAGGGCGCGACGCGCCCTTCCCAGCTCACCCAGGTCGACCATTCTCGCCGCCAGCTTGTTCAGCGCCTCGGCCTTGGCGGAGCTGCCGAGAGCCGGGGAGGTGGAGACGCCGAGCACAGCGGTGTCGAGAATCCCGAAGGCGATCCGGTGCCACCCCAGCGCGAGGAGCAGCGCCGACAGGTAGCAGACGTCCTCGACGGTGCCGGGATGCCTCAAGCTGCGGACCATGGCCTTTTTAGCCACCTCAGGCACCGCATGCGCATCAATCCGGCCGGTCAAGGCATCCTCCGCCCGCGCGATCGCCTCCCGCAGCGCATCCGTCACGTCGCCTCACCCCCCAGCGCCAAATCGATGACGTTCTTCGCGACATGCACCTGCAACCCGGCGACCTGCCCCGGATCGATGAGGCCCCGCTCCGACCACTCCTTGAGCGCGCTCAGCAGCGCCTCGCCCTTGGCGACCGCCGCGTCGACGGAGACGGGAGCGGGTGCCGCCTCGGAAGCCGGAGCGCCGGCCACCGGAACCGCCACCGGCGGCGCAGCCACCACCCCTCTCGTAGCGGACTGCTCTTCCTCTCGTCCCGCCCCTTCCGCCCTGCTCGCCGGCGGCTCCAGCGCTCGCAGCAGGTGGTCCGTACGGAAGTGGGGGAAGCGGTTCATCACCTCCCGGAGCGGCACGGCGAACAGCACGTTCGCCGCCCGCTCGGGTGCCTGCCGGTCCGGGTACTGCTCGATCAGGACGCCGAGCAGGGCCGGTTCGTACGCGAACGTGCTCTCCCGCTCGACCGGCCCGCCCGAGTAGCCCGAGTAGTCGCCCAGGGTCTGCTCCGCCAGGAGCTGGATGGCCTGGATGCGCCCGCCGCCCACGCACGTGTAGTCGACGGAGTGCTCGTCCACGTGCCCGCTCAGGTGGGGGTCGCTCAGCGAAGGCCGGTGCAGTCCGCGCCAGCGGTCGCCGCGGCGGGGGAGGTCTCCGACGGGCAGGGCCGGCGGCACCAGCTCCGGTTCGAGGACCTCGATGAGGGCGAGGTCGGCCTCTTCGACGCGCCGGCAGACCCGCCCTCCGACCGCGGTGCCGTCGCCGAGGTGCACGCTGACGCGCTCCTCGTCACCTCTCAGGTACCGCAGGCAGTGATTCGCCGTCAGCACGAAGCACCGCGTGAGCAGGAGCCCCGCGCCCAGCGACCTGTCCGCCTGGAACAGGTCGACCGCGTAACCGGATCCGGGCACCGCAGGCCCCTCAGGCGCGTTCCACCGTCAGCGTCACTTCGAAGGACGCCTCCGCGGACGCCTTCGAGAGGATCACCCCGGCCTCGGCCGCGAGCGTCACCCCGAAGGTGACCTGCAGGCTGCCGACCCGCCAGCCGTCGCGCTCCTGCAGCCGGTCCAGGGAGCCCTGGGCGATCGCGGAGGCGGAGGCGATCGCCTGCTGCAGTTCCTCCGACCGCTCCTCCAGCGAGGACGTGCGGCGCACCCGGCTGCTGATCTGCCGGGATCCCTGCCCGTCCAGCTCCACCGTCTCCACACGGACCAACGGCTCGGGCATGGGCGACTCCCCCGATTCCTCCATGAGCTTCACCGGCCGTGACGCGGCGGCGGTTTCAGCGTAGCCACGCGTGGCCCGCGCGGCAGGGGAATCGGGGGAGTGCCCGGGGGTACGGGCCCGCTCAGCTCGCCAGCACCTCGGTGCGCTCGCGGGAGCCGCGGGGGTCCGCCACGCGCGCCGGCTGCGCCGCCGGGACTTCCCGGTGCGCCGGGTCCCGCACCTCGCCGACGAGTTTCTCCAGGACGTCCTCCAGGGCCACCAGGCCCAGCATCCGGCCCGACGCGTCCGTGACCGCGGCCATGTGGGCGGCGGCCCGGCGCATGACCGACAGGGCGTCGTCCAGCGGGAGTTCGGCCCGGACGGTCTCGATCCGGCGCCAGACCCGCTGGGGCACCGCACGCTCGCGGCCCTCCAGGTCCAGGACGTCCTTGACGTGCAGGTAGCCCATGACCGCGCCGCCCGGCGCGCACACCGGGAAGCGGGAGTAGCCGGTCCGCACCGTCAGCTCCTCGATCTGGCGGGGCGTGACGGACGGATCGACCGTGACCAGCGAGGCCGGGTCGAGGAGGACGTCGGTGACCGGGCGGCTGCCCAGCTCCAGCGCGTCCTCCAGGCGCTCCTGCTCGGCCTGCTCCAGCAGACCCGCCTGGCGCGAGTCCGCCACCAGGTGCGTCAGCTGCTCGCTGGTGAAGACGGCCTCCACCTCGTCCTTGGGCTCGACGCGGAAGAGCCGCAGCACGCCGTGCGCGCACGCGCCCAGCAGCCGCGTGACCGGCTTGCACACCCGGGCGAACGCCACCAGCCCCGGCCCCAGCCACAGCGCCGCCCGGTCGGGCGCCGACATGGCCAGGTTCTTCGGCACCATCTCGCCGATCACCAGGTGCAGGAAGACCACGACCGCGAGCGCGATGACGTACCCCAGCGGGTGGATGAGCCCCGCGGGCATCCGCACCGCCTCGAACACCGGCTCCAGCAGCGCCGCAACCGTCGGCTCGGCGACCGCGCCGAGCGTCAGCGAGCAGACGGTGATGCCGAACTGCGCGGCGGCCATCATCTGCGGCAGGTTCTCCAGGCCGGTGAGGACCGTACGGGCGCGCGCCGAGCCCTCGGCCGCCTTCGGCTCGATCTGGCTGCGGCGCACGGACACCAGCGCGAACTCGGCGCCCACGAAGAAGCCGTTGGCGAGCACCAGCAGCGCCGCGAAGAGGAGTTGCAGCACGCTCATCGCGCCTCACCCCTGCCCGCGGAGGTGCGCACGAAGCGCACCCGCTCGGCCCGGTGGTGGGCCACCCGGCGCACCGAGATCCGCCATCCGGGCAGCTCGGCGGTGTCGCCCGCCGCCGGGATGCGGCCCAGCAGGTCCGCGACGAGGCCCGCGACGGTCTCGTACGGCCCGTCCGGCGCCTCCAGGCCCATGCGGAGCAGGGCGTCGACCCGGCAGCCGCCGTCGGCCTCCCACGCCGTCCGCCCGTCCTCGCACGCCACGGGTACGAGGCCCGGCCGGTCGGCGTCCTCGTCGTCGTGCTCGTCGCGGACCTCGCCGACGAGCTCCTCGACGATGTCCTCCAGGGTCACCACGCCCGCCGTGCCGCCGTACTCGTCGACGACCACGGCGATCGGCTGCTCGCTGCGCAGCCGCTCCAGCAGCGGCTGCACCGGCAGCGTCTCCGGCACGAGCACCGGAGGGACGGCGATCCGCCCGACCGGCGTGCGCAGCCGCTCGCCGGACGGGACGGCCAGGGCGGCCTTGAGGTGCACCATGCCGACGATGTCGTCCAGGCGCTCCCGGTAGACCGGGAAGCGCGAGAGCCCCGTGGCACGGGTGAGGTTGAGGACGTCCTCGGCGGTCGCCGAGGACTGCAGGGCGCTGACCTTCACGCGGGGCGTCATCACGTGCTGCGCGGTGAGGTCGCCCAGGGAGAGGGTGCGGACGAACAGGTCCGCGGTGTCCTGTTCCAGGGCGCCGGCGCGCGCCGAGTGCCGGGCCAGGGAGACGAGTTCGCCGGGGGTGCGGGCCGAGGCCAGCTCCTCGGCGGGTTCGACGCCGAGCGCCCGGACGAGCCGGTTGGCGACCGCGTTCAGCAGGGTGATCACGGGCCGGAAGAGGTGGGCGAAGGCGTGCTGCGGGCCGGCGACGAACCGCGCGACCTGCAGGGGCCGGGAGACCGCCCAGTTCTTGGGCACCAGCTCGCCGATGACCATCTGCACCGCCGACGCCACCAGCATGCCGGTCACGACCGCCACGCCGGGCGCGGCTCCGCCGGGCAGGCCCGTGGCGGCGAGCGGCCCGGTGAGCAGGTGCCCCAGGGCCGGCTCGGCCAGCATGCCGACCACCAAGGAGGTGATGGTGATGCCGAGTTGGGTCCCGGAGAGCTGGAAGGAGAGCTCGCGCAGGGAGGCGACGACGGTGCGGGCCCGGCGGTCGCCGCCGGCCGCGGCCCGTTCGGCCTCCGGCTTCTCGACGGTCACCAGGCCGAACTCGGCGGCGACGAAGAAGCCGTTCGCCAGGATGAGGAGGAGGGCTGCCGCGAGCAGCAGCAGGGACACGGTGACGCTCATGCCGCCGCCTCCACGGGGTGGGCGGCGGCGCGGGTACTACAGGACGATCCGTCCATTGCCGGAGGGAGTCACTCCTCGGGTCGCAGGTGTCCCGCGGGCCGTTCGGGTGCCACGGCCGGTTCCTCGTGCGGGACGGGGCACGTATGTGCCCGTGGCACCAGAGTAATCAAGGAAGCGCATTCACCGCCGGGCCCCGCCCGCCGCCGGACAGGTGGCGGACGGGCGCCGGACGGACGGCGGTCAGGTGCCGGAGCGCCCCGTGCCGTGCTCCTCCACCAGGGCCCGCAGCGCCCGGGCGTTGGCGATGGCCTGGTCCTTGGCGATGCCGGGCTGGATGCCCATGGCGGGCAGGCTCGTGCCGTCGGCCAGGTCGAGGTGGACCCACGCGTCGCCCGGGCGCAGGGTGACCCGGACGATCTGCGCCCACGCGAGGCGCCGCTTGGTGGTCAGGTTCACCACCGTCACCCCGTCCTGCGCGGCGACCACCTTGGGCCGGCTGAGCAGCGCGAGGAAGGCGAACACCAGCAGGCCGGTGCCGATGAAGGAGGCCCGGTCCCCGGCCGTCGCCGTGTCGAGCAGGAAGGACACCGCCGTGAGGACGGCGAGCAGGGCGGTGCCCAGGCTCATCAGCACGACCCGGGTGAGGGTCGGGCGGAAGGTGACCGGAAGCGCGGGCGCGCCGGACGGGGATGCGGGCGTGGACACGTCGCTGAGTGCTCTCGCTGGAGGGGTACGGGCCGGGCCGGTCAGAGGCGGCAGGCGTGGATGTTGGTGGTGAGGATGGCGCGGGCGCCCAGGGCGTACAGCTCGTCCATGATGCGCTGGGCGTCGCTGGACGGGACCATGGAGCGGACCGCGACCCAGCCCTCGTGGTGCAGCGGGGAGACGGTCGGCGACTCCAGGCCGGGGGTGAGGGCGACGGCGCGCTCGACGTGCTCGACGCGGATGTCGTAGTCCATCATCACGTAGCGGCGGGCGACGAGGACGCCCTGCATGCGGCGGAGGAACTGCTGGACCTTCGGGTCGTCGCCCGGCGCGCCGGCGCGGCGGATGACGACGGCCTCGGACTCCAGGATCGGCTCGCCGATGATCTCCAGGCCGGCGTTGCGCAGGGTGGTGCCGGTCTCCACGACGTCCGCGATGATCTCGGCGACGCCGAGCTGGATGGCCGTCTCGACCGCGCCGTCGAGGTGGACGACGGCGGCGTCCACGCCGTTGTCCGCGAGGTGCTTGGTGACCAGGCCGGCGAAGGACGTGGCCACCGTCATGCCGCCGAACTCGCTGACGTCCTTCGCCGTGCCCGGGCGGGTGGCGTAGCGGAACGTGGACCCGGCGAAGCCGAGCTGCATGATCTCCTCGGCCTGCGAGCCCGAGTCCAGCAGCAGGTCACGGCCGGTGATGCCGATGTCGAGCTTGCCGGAGCCCACGTAGACGGCGATGTCGCGGGGGCGGAGGAAGAAGAACTCGACGTCGTTGGCCGAGTCGACCAGCACGAGCTCCCTGCGGTCCTTGCGCTGGCGGTAGCCGGCCTCATGGAGCATCGCCGACGCAGGCTCGGAGAGAGAACCCTTGTTGGGAACGGCGATGCGCAGCATGAGGTCGGTTTCCTTCGTGCGTTGAGGACGGTGCTGGGGATGTTGCGGGGTGGTGCGGTCGTGCGGTGGGGCTGCTCAGAGGTGGGCGTAGACGTCGTCCAGGGAGATCCCGCGGGCGACCATCATCACCTGAACGTGGTACAGCAGCTGGGAGATCTCCTCGGCGGTGGCCTCGGCGCCCTCGTACTCGGCGGCCATCCACACCTCGGCGGCCTCCTCGACCACCTTCTTGCCGATGGCATGGACGCCCTTGCCCACCAGCTCGGCGGTGCGGGAGACGGCGGGGTCGCCGGTGGCCTTCTGCTGGAGCTCGGCGAAGAGCTCCTCGAACGTCTTCTTGGACATGGTGCGTCCTACCCTACGGGGTCCGCCCCCGCTGTCAGTGCCAGGGCTCCGACACCGAGCGCAGGAGCACCGCCGTCGCGACCGCGGCGGTCACGGCCTCGTGCCCCTTGTCCTCGTTCGAGCCCTCCAGTCCGGCCCGGTCCAGGGCCTGCGCGTCGTCGTCGCACGTGAGGACGCCGAAGCCCACCGGGACCCCGGTCTCCACGGCCACCTGGGTGAGGCCCTGGGTGACGCCCTGGCACACGTAGTCGAAGTGGGGCGTGCCGCCGCGGATGACGACGCCGAGGGCGACGATCGCGTCGTAGCCGCGGCCCGCGAGGGCCTTGGCGGCGACGGGCAGCTCCCAGCTGCCGGGCACCCGCAGCAGCGTGGGCTCGTCGATGCCGAGGTCGTGCAGCGCGCGCAGCGCGCCGTCGACCAGGCCGTCCATGACCTTCTCGTGCCACTGCGCGGCGATCACGGCCACCCGCAGGTCCTGGCAGTTCTTCACACTCAGCTCGGGGGCGCCCTTGCCGCTCACGTTCTCGTCTCCTCGGTCGGTGGGGTGATCACTGGTTGGTGCTGCAGGCGGAGGCGTGCGCGCCGTCCAGCCAGGGCAGGTCGTGGCCCATGCGGTCCCGCTTCGTGCGCAGGTACCGCAGATTGTGCTCCCCGGCCTGGACGGGCACGGGCTCGCGGCCGGTGACGGCGAGTCCGTGGCGGACCAGGGCCGCGCTCTTGTCGGGGTTGTTGGTCATCAGCCGCAGCGAGCGGACGCCGAGGTCGGCGAGGATCTGCGCGCCGGCCGCGTAGTCCCGGCCGTCCGCGGGCAGGCCCAGCTCCAGGTTGGCGTCCAGCGTGTCGCGGCCGTCCTCCTGCAGCTCGTAGGCGCGCAGCTTCGGCAGCAGGCCGATGCCGCGGCCCTCGTGGCCGCGCAGGTAGAGGACCACGCCGCCCTCGGCGGCGACGCGCTCCATGGACGCCTGCAGCTGCGGGCCGCAGTCGCAGCGCAGCGAGCCGAACACGTCGCCCGTGAGGCACTCGGAGTGGACGCGCACGAGCACGTCCTCGCCGTCGCCGAGGTCACCGGCCACCAGGGCGATGTGCTCCACGCCGTCGGCCGTCGAGCGGTAGCCGTGGGCGCGGAAGTCGCCGAAGGCGGTCGGCAGCCGGGTGACGGCCTCGCGGCGCACACCGGGCGCGGCGGGAGCCGCGGGCGCCTCGGCGGCGGCCGCTTCCGTCGCGCGGCGGTGGGCGATCAGGTCCTCGATGGAGATGATCGCGAGGCCGTGCTTGCGGGCGAACGGGATCAGCTCGGGCAGCCGCAGCATCGCCCCGTCCTCACCGGCGATCTCCACGATCGCGGCGGCGGGCCGCAGGCCCGCCATCCGGGCGAGGTCGACCCCGGCCTCGGTGTGGCCGTTGCGGGCGAGGACGCCGCCGGGCCGGGCGCGCAGCGGGAAGACGTGACCCGGGCGGACGAAGTCGCCCGGGACGGCGGCCGGGTCGGCGAGCAGCCGGATGGTCGTCGCCCGGTCGGCGGCCGAGATGCCCGTGTCCGTGCCGTGCGCGGGGGAGGCGTCGACGGAGACGGTGAAGGCGGTCCGCATCGACTCGGTGTTGTCCGCGACCATCTGCGGCAGGTCGAGGCGCCGGGTGTCGTCCTCCTCCAGCGGTACGCAGATCAGCCCGCGGCACTCGCTCATCATGAAGGCGACGATCTCGGTGGTGACCTTCTCCGCGGCGACGACGAGGTCGCCCTCGTTCTCCCGGTTCTCGTCGTCCACGACGACGACGGGCCGGCCGGCGGCGATGTCGGCCACGGCCCGCTCGACGGAGTCGAGGACGAACTCGCCGACGGGGGCGAAGGTGTCGAGGACGGTCATGCTGCTGCTCCTTCCAAGGCGGCGGTGCTCGTGCGGGAGCGCAGCCACCAGTCGCGCATGCCCCACAGGACGAGGGCGAGGTAGAAGACGTAGACCAGGCCGGAGAAGGCGAGACCGCTGCTGAAGGCGAGCGGGACGCCCACGACGTCGACCAGCAGCCAGGCCACCCAGAACTCGATCAGCCCGCGGGCCTGGGCGACCATCGCCGCGAGCGTGCCGACGAAGATGTACGCGTCCGGCCAGGGGTTCCAGGACAGCTCCGGCACGGCCGTGAACAGGCTGCCGACGGCGAGCGTGCCGAGCGCCGTGCCGGCCAGCAGCGCCCCGCGCTCGCGCCAGGTCGCGAAGCGGACGGCGACGGAGCCGTCCTGCGCCTCCTGCCTGCCGCGGTGCCACTGCCGCCAGCCCCACGCGGCGACGCCGATGACGAGGAGCTGCTTGCCGACCCCGCCGCTCAGCTGCGCCGAGAGGTACGCGGCGACGAGGATGACGCCCGAGAGGAACTGCGCCGGCCAGGTCCATATGGAGCGCCGCCAGCCGAGGGCGAGGGCGACGAGCCCGATGCTGTTGCCGATCAGGTCGGACCAGATGACGTGCTGTCCGAAGACGCTGAACGCCTCGGTGGTGAGCCAGGTCAGGGCGCTCATGCGACGGGCCCCCCGGCCTGGCCGGCGCCGCCGCCGAGCAGCCGCTCGACGTACTTGGCGAGGACGTCGACCTCCAGGTTGACGAGGTCGCCGGGCTGCTTGATGCCGAGCGTCGTCAGTTCGAGGGTGGTGGGGATGAGGCTGACGGTGAAGAAGTCGCTCCCGGCCTCGACCACGGTGAGGCTGATGCCGTCGACGGTGATGGAGCCCTTGTCGACGACGTAGCGGGAGAGCTCCTCCGGCAGGCCGATCTTCACGATCTCCCAGTGCTCGCCGGGGATCCGCTCCAGCACGGTGCCCGTGCCGTCGACGTGGCCCTGGACCAGGTGGCCGCCGAGGCGCCCGCCGAGCGCCATGGGGCGCTCCAGGTTGACGCGCGAGCCGGGGACGAGGGCGCCGAGGCTGGAGCGCTTGAGGGACTCGGCCATCACGTCCGCGGTGAACTCGCCGCCGGCGGTTTCCACGACGGTGAGGCACACGCCGTTGACGGCGATCGAGTCGCCGTGCTTGGCGCCCTCGGTGACGATCGGGCCGCGGAGCCGGAACAGGGAGCTGTCGCCGAGGTTCTCGACGGAGACGACCTCGCCCAGTTCTTCGACGATTCCGGTGAACACTGTCAGTTCTCCTCAGGGGCGGTGGCGGAAGCGGTGGGGACTGCGGTGACGCGCAGGTCGGGACCGAGCCGGGCGACGTCGGTCACCTCCAGGCGCAGGGCCGCGGCGATGGTGCCCACGCCGGCGTCGCCGAGGGCGGCGGGGCCGGCGCCGAGCAGCGCGGGAGCGAGATAGCCGACGACGCGGTCGACGGCGCCGGCGGCGAGGAACGAGCCGGCGAGGGCGGGGCCGCCCTCCAGCAGGACGGAACGGACCCCGCGGCCGTAGAGCTCGGCGAGCAGCGCGTGCACGTCGAGCCCGCGGCCGGAGGCGGCACGGGGGAGGCGGACGACGTCCACGCCCGGCAGGTGGCCGGTGTCCGCGTCCTCGCCGACGGCGATCAGGGTCGGCGCCGCGTCGTCGAGGACGCGCGCGCCGGGCCGTACGGAGGCGTGGGTGTCGACGACGACGCGCAGCGGCTGCACCGCCCCGTCGCGGTCGCGGACGGCGAGGTGCGGGTCGTCGGCGCGCAGGGTGCCGGAGCCGGCCACGACCGCGTCGGCCTCGGCGCGCAGCCGGTGGACGTCGGCGCGCGAGGCGGCCGAGGTGATCCAGCGGCTGGTGCCGTCGGCCGCCGCGCTGCGCCCGTCGAGCGTGGCGGCGTACTTCCACAGCACGAAGGGGCGCCCGCGGCGGACCGAGGTGAGCCAGGCGGCGTTGCCCGCGGCGGCCTCGTCCGCGAGGAGGCCGCCTTCCGTGCTGATGCCGGCGGCGGCCAGGGTGGCGGCGCCGCCGGTGGCGGTGTCGGTGGGGTCGGCGACGGCGTAGACGACGCGGCTGATGCCGGCGTCGATCAGGGCCTGAGCGCAGGGGCCCGTGCGGCCGGTGTGGTTGCAGGGTTCGAGGGTGACGACGGCGGTGCCGCCGCGCACGTCGTGGCCCGCGGCGGAGGCCGCGGCGAGCGCCTCGGCCTCGGCGTGCGGGCCGCCGGCGCGGCGGTGCCAGCCCTCGCCCAGGACGGTGCCCGCGGGGCTGAGGATCACGCAGCCGACGACGGGATTGGGGCTCGTCGCGCCAAGGGCGCGAGCGGCGAGCGCAACGGCGCGTCGCATCGCGTCTGCTTCGGTCGCGGTGGCCACCGGGTCCTCCTGCCTCTTCGGGCACGGACTCCGGGGCTGTCGTACGGGACGACGAGAAAGCGGGTACACCACACCGGGGGACACCACGGCCCCTCGCGGAGCCGTACGAGAGGGGCGCCCGGGAAGGGCGGCCGCCTGCGACGGTGTGCCGATGCGTGCCCGCCGCGCACTGCCTCCCATCCGGACTTTAACCGTCGGTCCAGGAATTTCACCTGGTCAACCGGCCGCTGGCTGCGGACGGGTCGCGGACTGTAACCGCCGGTTCGGACTTTCACCGACCCCGGAGTGCGCTGCGTTTCTTACTGTTCTCAGTTCAGGTCATGCTACATGCGGCCGGCCGGCGGCTTCTCAAAACCGCTGGTCGACGGGTCGAGCGTACGCCCGGCGGCGGCGCGGTGTCCACGGAGATGTGACGCACTGCGCACCGGTCGTGGCAGGGCCCGCGGGGCCGCCGCGATGGAGCCTCCAGCTCCGTTTTCCGGACTTGGTCCATACCTATTGACGCACTGGTCTAGTCCTCTTAACCTCTGCCACACCTCCGAGGAGTACGGCCCGGCGGTGGGCGCACACCGGCGGGCCACAGCACGACGCACACACCCCCCGCCGCCCGGCCGCGCCGGGCCCCCACTGGAGGACCTGATCGTGTTGTTCGGCTTTTTCAGAGAGACGCCGTCCCGGGAGCTGCGGTCCCGGGCGAGATCCCGCACCGATTCCCGCATCGGCTCCCGTACCGGCTCCCGCACCCGCCGCGGGATCACCTTCGCCGCCGCCGGCACGGCCCTGGCCGGGCTGCTGACCGGCACCGTCACAGCCGCGACCTCGCACGCCGAGGATCACGCCTCCTGCCGCCCCGACGGCCTCTACGCCACTCCCGGCGTCGACGTCCCCTACTGTTCGGTCTACGACTCCGCCGGCCGCGAGAAGATGGGCGCCGGCCACCAGCGCCGGGTCATCGGCTACTTCACGGGCTGGCGCACCGGCAAGGACGGCACCCCCGCCTACCTCGTCCCCGACATCCCCTGGGACAAGGTCACCCACCTCAACTACGCCTTCGCGCACGTCGGCCCCGACGACAGGATCTCCGTCGGCGCCGACGGCCCGGGCAACCCCGCGACCGGCATGACCTGGCCGGGCGTCCCCGGTGCCGAAACGGACCCGGACCTGCCCTACAAAGGCCACTTCAACCTGCTGAACAAGTACAAGAAGCAGCACCCGCAGGTGAAGACCCTCATTTCCGTGGGCGGCTGGGCCGAGACCGGCGGCTACATCGACGAGAACGGCAAGCGCGTCGACTCCGGGGGCTTCTACAAGACGGCCACGAACGCCGACGGATCGGTCAACCAGACCGGCATCGACACCTTCGCCGACTCGGCCGTCTCCTTCCTCCGGACATACGGGTTCAACGGCGTCGACATCGACTACGAATACCCGACGTCGATGAAGGACGCCGGGAACCCCAAGGACTGGGCGCTCGCCAACGCCCGGCGCGGCGGACTCAACAAGGGCTACGCGGCCCTCATGAAAACGCTCCGCGAAAAGCTCGACCGGGCCGGCGCGGCCGACGGAAAGCACTACCTCCTCTCCGTCGCCGCCCCCTCCTCCGGATATCTGCTGCGCGGCATGGAGACCTACCAGGCCACGCGGTACCTGGACTACGTGAACGTGATGTCGTACGACCTGCACGGCGCCTGGAACGAATTCGTCGGGCCGAACGCCGCGCTCTACGACGACGGAAAGGACGCCGAACTCGCCAAATGGGGCGTCTACACCACCCCCCAGTACGGCGGAATCGGCTACCTCAACGGCGACTGGGCGTACCACTACTTCCGCGGCGCCCTCCCGCCCGGCCGCATCAACCTCGGCCTGCCGTACTACACGCGCGGCTGGAAGAACGTCACCGGCGGCACGAACGGCCTGTGGGGCACCGCGAAGACCACCTCCTGCCCGGCCGGCTCCGGCCTCACCACCTGCGGCGACGGCGCCGTGGGCATCGACAACCTCTGGCACGACAAGGACGACGACGGCAAGGAGTCCCCGGCCGGCTCCAACCCGATGTGGCACGCGAAGAACCTGGAGAAGGGCGTCGTCGGGGACTACGCCGTCAAGTACGGCTTCCCGGCCGGCACCAGGCTCACCGGCACCTACGCCCGCAACTACGACGCCACGCTCACCGCGCCCTGGCTCTGGAACGCCGAGAAGAAGGTCTTCCTCTCCACCGAGGACGAACAGTCCGTCAAGGCCAAGGCGCAGTACGTCGTCGACAAGGGCCTCGGCGGCACCATGATCTGGGAGCTCGCCGGCGACTACGGCTGGAACGCCGCCAAGGGCCAGTACGAGCCCGGCAGCACCCTCACCACCGCGATGGACGACGCGTTCCGCTCGGCACCCGCCTACGGGGCCCGGCGCGCGACCACCGACCTGCCCGCACAGGCCCTCGACATCGACATCAGCCTCACCGGCTTCCCGCTCGGCGACAGCAACTACCCCATCAACCCGAAGATCCACATCGTCAACCGGACCAAGGCGACCCTCCCCGGCGGCACGGAGTTCCAGTTCGACTACGGCAACTCCGCCCCCGGAAACGCCAAGGACCAGTCCGGCTGGGGCCTCAAGGTCATCCGCAGCGACCACACCGCCGGCAACAACACCGGCGGGCTCAAGGGCGACTACAACCGGGTCTCCGTGAAGCTCCCGGCCTCCCAGCCGCTCGCCCCCGGCGCCTCGGCCGACCTCGACTACGTCTACTACCTGCCCGCCGCGACCCCCTCGAACTGGAGCGTGACCTTCGGCGGGAAGACGTACGCCCTCGCCGGCGACCTGGCCCGCGGCACGACCGTCACCGACCCCGGCGGCACCACCCCCACCCCGACGGGCACGCCGACCGGCACCCCCACGGGCAAGCCGACCGGCGGCACCTGCACCGCCACCCCGTGGGACAAGGCGGCCGTCTACAACGGCGGCGCCACCGTCTCCTGGAAGTCCCGCACCTGGAAGGCCAAGTGGTGGACCCAGGGCGACGAGCCCGGCACCACCGGCGAATGGGGGGTCTGGCAGGACCAGGGCGCCTGCTGACACCCCGGCTGACACCTGGCCCCCCGGCACGGCGAAGACCGCGGCCACGGCGAACCGTGCGCGGCGCAGCCGGCCGTCGTCGGTACGGCCCGGGTCCCGCTCG
>NZ_JBPQTW010000116.1:0-22048 GCF_051386535.1 Streptomyces sp. URMC 127 | reverse complement strand
GGGAGGTCCAGGCCGGGCGGGTTGTCCTTGCCGGTGGGGCGGCCGGGGTCGGCCTTGTCGGTCCAGTTGCTGTGCGAGTAGAAGTCCTGGACGCCGTGGAGCGCGCGGCCGAAGCCCTCGACGGCCTCGCACTTGTTGCGGCCGGCCACGCCGAGCGTGAAGGTGCAGCTCTTGGCGAGGTCCGTCTCCCGGGCGGCGACGGAGCCGTCGGCGCCCAGCACGCCGCCGGCCGCGGTGATCCCTTCGGCGAAGCGGGTCTGCAGGCGGGTGATGCAGGCGAGCAGCTCCCCGGTGGCCTGGGCGCGGGTGCGGGCGTAGCCGGGTGCGGCGAGGTGGTCGGCGTTGTCGCAGTGGGCGGCGGGGCTGAGGACCTCGTCGGTGTCGGGGGCGCCGACGGCACCGAAGGTGCCTCCCCGGCCGGCCACCTGGTCGAGCGAGCGGGGCTCGAAGCAGGTGCCGTCCGAGGGTGTGCCGGGCGGGCAGGCGAGCGCCGCGCGGGTGATGCGCTCGTGCTCGGCGTGCTGTCCGAGGGTGTTGACGGTGCCGAACGCGCGGGCGGGCGGTGCCTGCACGGCCGTCAGCAGCGGGGCGGCCAGGACGCTCGCGCCGAGGAAGACGAAGGGGGTGAGTTTCCGCATGCTTCCGGAACCCTTTTCGTGATCTTGGGAGGTGGAGCGCACAGTTGATCCGCTTCGGCGGGGAATGCACAACTCTGCGTGACTGGGGCAACGATCCGACGGCCCGTCAGCCTTTGTACCGTCAGGTGCCGTACGGGTCAGCCATGTCAGTCCCGTCAGTCCGTTCAGTCCGGTTCCGGCGAGGGGCGCTCGTGCCGCCCCGGCACGACGAACTCGCACCACACGGACTTGCCCGTCCCGCGCGACTCGACCCCCCAGACGTCGGCGAGCCGGTCGACCAGCAGCAGCCCGCGGCCCGAGACCCCCGACTCGCCCGGTTCGCGGCGCCGGGGCAGCGTGCTGGAGCGGTCCTCGACGTCGACGCGCACGCGCCGTTCGGGCCCGGTGAGGATGCGGATGGTCACGACGGCCGTGCTGTCGGTGTGGATCAGGGCGTTGGTCACCAGCTCGTCGGCGACCAGCTCGATCTCGTCGGACCGCTCGCGCGCGCCCCAGGCCCGTACCGCCGCCCGGATCATGTGGCGGGCCGCGGAGAGCGCCTCGGGGTCGGCCGGGGCGATGTGCTGCTGCAGCCGGCCGCCGCCCCGGGTGGCCGCGCCCTGGCGGCGCAGGAGCAGCACGGCCATGTCGTCCTCGCCCACGCGCTCCCCGATGGCGTCGCACAGCCGGTCGGCCAGCTGGTGGAGCTCGTAGGGGCCGTCGCGGACGAACGCGCACAGCCACTGCATGCCTTCGTCGAGGTCGGAGCCCGGCTGTTCGACGAGGCCGTCGGTGAACATCATCAGGGTCTCGCCGGGGTCGATCTCCACCGTGGTCACGGGGTAGTCGAGCCGGCCGAACTCGGCCGAGAGGCCCAGCGGCAGTCCTCCGGAGACGGGCAGGCGCCGGCACGTGCCGTCGGTGTGCCGCAGCAGCGGGTCGATGTGGCCGGCGCGGACCAGCTGGACGACGCCGGTGGACAGGTCGGCCTCGGCGTAGGCGCAGGTGGCGAAGCGGTCGGTGTCGAGCTCGTGGAGGAACGCGGAGGCGCGGGCCATGACGGTGGCCGGGGCGTGGCCCTCGGCGGCGTACGCGCGCAGGACGATCCGCAGCTGGCCCATGACGGCGGCGGCCTGGGTGTCGTGCCCCTGGACGTCGCCGATGACGGCGCCGACCCGGCCGCCGGGCAGCGGGATCACGTCGTACCAGTCGCCGCCGACGTCGCGGCCCATGCGGGCCGACCGGTAGCGGACGGCGATCTGCGCGCCGGGGATCTCGGGGATGCGGCGCGGCAGCATGGACTGCTGGAGGCCCTCGGCGAGGTCGTGCTCCTGGTCGTAGAGCATCGCGCGGGCGATGGCCTGCGAGAGGCTGCTGGAGAGGGCGATCAGCAGGTTGCGCTCCTGCTGCGTGAAGCCGCGGGTCTCGCGGTAGAGCAGCCCGATGGCGCCGACGGGGCGGGCCTGGGCGATGAGCGGCAGGTAGGCGGCGGAGAAGACGCCGACGTCCTTGATCCGCTCCCACAGCCAGGGGTAGGAGCGGGCGAACTCCTCGCGGGACTCGATGAAGCGCGGGGCCATCGTGCGGATGACCTCGCTCATGGGGAAGTTGTCGTCGATGCGGGTCCAGCGGGTGCCGGGGACGTAGTGCTCGCCGGGGCCCTCGGCGACCATGTGGATCCGGCCGCCCTCCACGATACCGAGGACGAGCAGGTCGGAGCCGAGGTGCGTGACGGCCCGGTCGTCGCGGAAGAAGTCGATGACGTCCTGGACGGTGCGGGCGTGGGCGAGGGCGGCGGTGAGGGTCTCCACGATGGTGGTGTGCGACAGCCGGTTCTCGTCGCGCCTGCCGACCGAGTGGCCGAGTTCCTCGGTGGCGTCGCGGACGATGCCGATGATGCGGTGCGGCCTGCCCTGCCCGTCGCGCCGGATCCGGCCCTGGGTGTAGGTCCAGCGGAGCGTGCCGTCGGGGGTGCGGATGCGGTAGTAGGCGCTGTAGGTCTCGCGGCCCTCCTTCAGGGCGCGGGTGACGTGGGCGTCGAGGTCGGCGGCGTCGGCGCCGAGCACCTTGCCCGCCAGCCCGGACAGGCGGCCGTTGAACTCCTCGGGCGTCAGGCCGAAGAGCTCCAGGGCGGAGGCGTCCATGTGGAGGACGCCGGTGTCGAGGTCCCAGTCGAAGCCGCCCATGCGGTTCAGGGCGAGGGTGAGCTCCGGGCGAGCGGGCCAGTCGTCCGGCACGGAACCTGCCGGTGCGGTGGCAGGCGTCGCTCCCCGATCAACCATAGAGCTACTCTGACACCTTTTGCCCGTTTCTTCGATGTGACTGCGCGCTCCGGAGTGGTACGCATACGCCATGGAATGGTTCACGGTCCCGGGGTACTGGCTGAGCCGGCTGGTGGTGCAGCGCGGGCTCGCGGGCCTCTACCTGGTGGCCTTCCTGGCGGCGGCCCTGCAGTTCCGCGCGCTGATCGGCGAGCGCGGCATGCTGCCGGTGCCCCGCTTCGTGCGGCACGTGCCCTTCGCCCGGGCTCCGGGGGTCTTCCAGCTGCACTACTCGGACCGGTTCTTCGCCGCGTGGGCGTGGACGGGCGCCGCGCTGGCGGCCGCGGTGGCGGCGGGCGCGGCGGACGCGGTGCCGCTGTGGGCGGCGGTCGTGATGTGGGCCGCCCTGTGGGCGATGTACCTCTCGATCGTCAACGTCGGCCAGACGTGGTACGGCTTCGGCTGGGAGTCGCTGCTGCTGGAGGCGGGTTTCCTCGCCGTGTTCCTGGGCAACGCGCGCACGGACCCGCCGGTCCTCGTGCTGTGGCTGATGCGCTGGCTCGTCTTCCGCGTCGAGTTCGGCGCGGGGCTGATCAAGATGCGCGGCGACCCCTGCTGGCGCGACCTGACCTGCCTGTACTACCACCACGAGACCCAGCCGATGCCCGGCCCGCTCAGCTGGTTCTTCCACCGTCTGCCGCGGCCGCTGCACCGGGTCGAGACGGGGGCCAACCACGTCGCGCAGCTCGTCGTGCCGCTCGCGCTGTTCACCCCGCAGCCCTTCGCGAGCCTGGCCGCCGCGGTGATCATCTGCACCCAGCTGTGGCTCGTCGTCTCCGGCAACTTCGCGTGGCTCAACTGGCTGACCATCATCATGGCCTTCGCCGCCGTCGACGGCGACGGCATGGCGGACGCCCTCGGCCTCGCCCGGCACGTCCCTGTGCCCGCTCCCCCGGGCTGGTACGAGGTCCTGGTCGTCGCCGCGACCGCGCTCGTGGCCGTGCTGAGCTGGTGGCCGGTGCGGAACATGCTCTCGCGGCAGCAGCGGATGAACATGTCCTTCAACGCGTTCCACCTGGTCAACACGTACGGGGCGTTCGGCAGCATCAACCGCAGGCGCTACGAGGTGGTGGTCGAGGGCACCGACGAGGAGCGCATCGGACCGGACACCGTGTGGAAGGAGTACGGCTTCAAGGGCAAGCCCGGCGACCCGCGGCGGCTGCCCCGCCAGTACGCCCCGTACCACCTGCGGCTCGACTGGATGATGTGGTTCGCCGGGATCTCCCCCGCGTACGCCGAGCCGTGGTTCGGCCCGTTCGTGGAACGGCTGCTCACGGGCGACCCGGACACGCTGCGGCTGCTGCGGCACAACCCCTTCCCCGGCGCGCCGCCGACGCACGTGCGGGCGCGGCTCTACCTGTACCGCTTCACGACGCGGGAGGAACGCCGGGCGACCGGCGCCTGGTGGCACCGGACGCTGCGCGGCGAGTTCCTGCCGGCGGTCGCGCTGCGTCCGGGCGGGGCGTGACCGTACGACTTCGGGCCCGGGACATTCCGCCGGACCCTCGCCGCGGTGGCTGATCGCCGTGGCGGCGGGCCCTGTGGACGACCGGGTCCGGGGGTCGCGCCCCGGACGTACCACCGCCGCGGCGGCGCGCAACCACGACGGTGGAGACCGGCGGTGCCGGACCGGGCCGCGCGCCGGCGGGCTCCGCCGCACGGCCGCACCGGTTACCGCGGCGTCAGGCCGCACACCGCGAGTTCCGCCGCCGTGATCGACGGCTCGTTGCGCACCTCGCGGCCCGGGCCGCGCAGCACCCCGAGCAGCACGGGCGGGCTGACCAGGGCCGACATCGGGGCGGAGAGCGTCATCACGTCGTAGAGCGACCGCATGACGACCGGGTTGACCACGGCGGTGCGCATCAGCCGCTGGACGTACCCGCGCAGCAGCCGGGCCGCAGCCGGGGGCCGCTCGCCGATCGTGCCGGGGTAGTTGATGTCCTCGCCGGTGGCGAGGTCCCACGGGCTGCTCGCCGCGCGGCCGACCGCGCGCTGGATGCGCCGGGCCACACCGGGCGAGTCCGCGCCGTGCCCGGCCAGGATGCGGTGGATCGCGGTCGCGCTGTGGGCGGCCACGGACATGCCCTGGCCGTAGACGGGATTGAAGGTCGCGACGGCGTCCCCGACGACGGCGAAGCCCTCCGGCCAGGCGGGCAGGCGCTCGAAGTACCGCCGGCGGTTGACGGTGCTGCGGGTGAGGTGGACGTCGGTGAGCGGCTCCAGGCCCGCGATCAGGTCGGCGATCAGCGGATGGCGCAGGCTGCGCACGAACGGCTCGAACTCCCCGGCCTCCCTGGACGGTTCCCCGCCGCGCGTGCCGCAGGCCGTGAGCAGCCAGCGGCCGCCCTCGACGGGGAGCATCGTCGCGCCCTGCCCCGGCATGGCGCTGTGCGGGTCCGCCTGGACGCTGACGACGGGGAAGCGCTCGCTGCCCGGCGGCGCCCGGAAGACCCGGGTCACGTAGACCATGCCGCTGTCGACGGTCTCCTCGTGGGCAGGATGCAGCCCGAGCTCGCTGAGGCGGCGCGCGGCCTGGGAGCCGCGCCCGGAGGCGTCGATCACCAGGTCCGCCTCCAGCGCCTCCGCGGAGTGGCTGCCGGCCGTGCGGACCTTCACGCCGGTGACCCGCCGGGCGTCGCCGAGCAGGGCGAGCGCGTCGGTCTCCTGCCGGAGCACGACCCCGGGCAGGGCGAGGACCCGCTCGCGGACGACCAGGTCGAGCAGGTCGCGGGTGCAGGCCATCAGGAACTGCGTGCTGGGCCAGCGCGGGTACCAGCCCTGCGGGCCCAGGGCGACGAGCCCGGTGCCCAGCGGGATCCGCCGGGCGCCCGCGCTCACCCACCCCTCGATGGCGCCGGGCAGCAGGGCCTCCACGGCCCGCGCGCCGCCCGACATCATCAGGTGGGCGTGACGCGCCTGCGGCAGGCCCTTGCGCGGCTCGAGCCCCTCGGGCAGCCGGTCCCGCTCCACGATCACGACCTCGCCGACGTGCCGGGCCGCCGCGGCCGCGGCCAGCAGCCCGGCCATGCCCGCGCCGAGGACCACGGCACGGCCCACTCCTCGGGAGGCGCCGGAGGAACCGGCGGAAGGGATCTGGGCGGGCAGGGGAACGGAGGAGGGCACTCTCATGCCTCGGACCTTCCCCACCCCGTCCCCCGCCTACTCGCGGGTTCACCCGCGCGTGCCCGCCCCGCGGCATGCGCGCCCGCCGCGGATCGCGCACCGTAGGACGAGAGGCGAGGAGGCGGTGGTGGCGATGGACCCGGTACGGGCGCTGGACCGGATCGCCTTCCTGCTGGAGCGCGCGGGCGCGCCCACGTACCGCGTGAAGGCCTTCCGCACGGCCTCGGACGTGGTCGCCGGGCTGCCCGGCGAGGAGCTGCGGCGGCGGGCGGCCGCCGGCACGCTGACCGCCGAGAAGGGCATCGGCCCGAAGACCGCGGGCGTCGTGGCCGAGGCCCTGGCCGGGCGCGTGCCCGGCTACCTGGCCCGGCTGGAGGAGGAGGCGCAGGAGCCGCTGGCGGAGGGCGGCGAGGCACTGCGCGCGGCCCTGCGCGGCGACTGCCACCTGCACTCGGACTGGTCCGACGGGGGCAGCCCGATCGAGGCCATGGCCCGCGCGGCGCGGGAGCTCGGCCACGAGTGGGCGGTGCTCACCGACCACTCCCCCAGGCTGACGATCGCCCGCGGGCTGACGGCCGAGCGGCTGCGCGCCCAGCTCGCCGTCGTGGCGGAGGTGAACGAGCGCCTCGGTGACGGCTTCCGGCTGCTGCGCGGCATCGAGTGCGACATCCTCGACGACGGCTCCCTCGACCAGGAGCCGGGCCTGCTCGGCGAGCTCGACATCGTCGTCGCGTCGGTGCACTCCAAGCTGCGCATGGACGCGAGCGCCATGACGAAGCGCCTGGTCGGCGCCGTCGCCAACCCCCTCGTGGACGTGCTCGGGCACTGCACGGGGCGGATCGTGGCCGGGCGCGGACGGCCGGAGTCGTCGTTCGACGCGGCGATGGTCTTCGCCGCGTGCGCCCGCTTCGGCACCGCCGTGGAGATCAACTCCCGGCCCGACCGGCTCGACCCCCCGCGGCGGCTGATCCGGCAGGCCCTGGACGCGGGCGTGCTCTTCTCCGTCGACAGCGACGCGCACGCCCCGGGCCAGCTCGACTGGCAGATCCACGGCTGCGCGCGGGCCGAGGAGTGCGGGGTGCCCGCCGAGCGGATCATCACGACGTGGACGGCGCCCCGGCTGCTGGAGTGGGCGCGCGGGAAGGGACCGGCGGAGAGGGGCGGCTGACGATGGCCGGGGCCGCCGGGCACGCCCCGGCCGCGCCGCCCGCGATCCGGCCGATGCTGGCGACCACCGGGCCGCTGCCGGCCGCGGGCGAGGAGGCGGCCTGGGCGTTCGAGGTCAAGTGGGACGGGATCCGCCTGGTGGTGGCCGTCCGCGGCGACGGCACCGTACGGCCGGTCACCCGGGCCGGCAACGACGCCGCCGTCACCTATCCCGAGCTGCGGGAGCTGGGCGGGCAGCTGCGCGGCCGGCCCGCGGTCCTCGACGGCGAGGTCGTCGTCCTCGACACGGCCGGGCGGCCGGACTTCGGCCTGCTGCAGCGCCGCATGGGCGTCACCGACGCGCGCCGCGCGGCCCGGCTCGCGGCGGAGTACCCCGCCCGGCTCATGCTCTTCGACGTCATGCACCTCGGTGACCGCTCCCTGCTGCGCCTGCCCTACACCGAGCGGCGGGCCGTCCTGGACGGGCTGGGCCTCACCGGCCCGGCCTGGTCGGTGCCCGCGTACGTGGCGGGCCACGCGCAGCAGGCCTGGGAGGCGACGCTGGCGGGCGGGTTCGAGGGCGTGGTGGCGAAGCGGCTCTCGTCCGTCTACACCCCCGGCGTCCGGTCACCCGACTGGCGCAAGACCAAGCACGTCGTGACGATCGACGTGGTCATCGGGGGCTGGGCGGAGGGCCGCGGCGCGCTGTCCGGGCTGCCGGGCGCGGTCCTCGCGGGCGTGGAGGAGCCGGGCGGGCTGCGGTACGCGGGGTCGGTGGGGTCGGGGCTGTCGGAGCGCGAGCGCCAGGAGCTCGCCCGCTACCTGTCGGTGATCCCCCGCGCGGACCCGCCGTTCTCGGGGCCCGTCGACGTGCCGGGCGCGCACTGGGTCGAGCCCCGGCTCGTCGCCGAGGTCGTCTTCTCCGGCTGGACGGCCTCGGGCCGCCTGCGCCACCCCGTCTGGCACCGGCTGCGGCCCGACCTCACCCGGCTCGGCTGAGGCGGGCCGGGGGCGGAGTCCGGGGCCGGGGGCGCGCGTCACGGCAGGTGCGCGCGGGTGGCGTCGCCGGTGAGCGGGGCCAGCAGGTCGCCGTACGCCTCGGTCCGGTCCAGCACCTGCTCGGGGGTGAAGGCGAGGTCGGCCGGGTCCCGGCAGGCGGCGACCTCGTCCCAGGTGACGGGGGCCGCGACGCCGGGGCTGCCCTCCCGCAGCCGCACGGTGTACGGGGCGGCCGTGGTCTTGGCGCTCGCGTTCTGCGACCAGTCGATGAGCACCTTCCCCCGGCGCTCGACGCGCGCCATGGACACGACGACGAGCCCCGGGTGCTCGCCCATCATGCGGGCCGCCAGCGCCTTGGCGTAGCCGCCCGCCGCCCGGCCGGTCACCGGGTGCACCGGCACGTACAGGTGCAGGCCCTTGGAGCCGGAGACGACGGCATGGGCGGTCAGGCCGTCGTCGTCCAGGAGCTGGCGCAGCCGCTGGGCGACCCGGCAGCAGACGACGAGGTCGGTGCCGGGGCCGGGGTCCAGGTCGAGGACGAGCCGGTCGTGGCCGTCGGGGCCCGCGGCCACCGTCCACTGCGGGACGTGCACCTCGTACGCACCGAGGTTGGCCAGCGCGACCAGGGCGGCCATGGTGTCGATCACGACCTGCTCGGTGACGCCCTCGCGGTGCTCGACCGGCGCCACGGGCACCCACCGGGGCACCCCTCCGGGCGGGTTCTTGGCGATCCAGCTCTGCCCGCCCGGGCCCTCCGGGGCGCGGACGAAGGAGGCGGGGCGGCCGGCCGTGTGCGCCACCATCACGGGGGCGATCCGCGCGTAGTAGTGCAGCACCTGCGCCTTGGTGTGACCGGAGGCGGGGAACAGCACCCGGTCGAGGTGGGTCAGGGCCAGCCGGTGGCCCTCGATCTCCACCGCCTGCCGCTCCGGAGAGACGGACATAAGGTAGGAATTCCCCGTGGAGGGATAAAACTATGCGGACCATGTGGAAAGGTGCGATCGGTTTCGGACTGGTGTCCGTACCGGTGAGGCTCTACGCCGCCGTGCAGGAACACGGCCTCAGACTGCACCAGGTCCACGACGCCGACGGCGGCCGGATCCACCTCAAGCGCGTCTGCGAGGCCTGCGGCGAGCAGGTCGACTACGAGCACATCGCCAAGGGCTACCAGGACGACGAGGGGCACACAGCCGTCGTCACCCAGGACGAGCTGGCCGGACTGCCGCTGCCCAGCAAGAAGCTCATCGACGTGCTCGCCTTCGTCGACGCCGGCAGGATCGACCCCCTGCAGCTGTCCAGCGGCTACTACCTGGCGCCCGAGAGCGCGGCGGCCAGTAAGCCGTACGTCCTGCTCCGGGAGACCCTCAAGCAGACCGAGCGCGTGGCCGTCACCAAGATCGCACTGCGCACCCGGGAGTCCCTGGCGCTGCTGCGCGTCCACGGCGACCTGCTGACGCTGCACACCATGTACTGGCCGGACGAGATCCGCGACGCGGGCGAGCTGGCCCCGCCCTCCTCGGTCACGGTGCGGCCGCAGGAGCTGAAGATGGCCACGAGCCTGATGGACACCCTCTCCGAGGAGTTCGACTTCGAGGAGCTGGAGGACGAGTACGAGATCGCCCTGGGCGAACTGATCAGCGCCCACCTGTCCGACCGGCCGGTCCCCAGGAAGGAGACCGCGCCCGCGCCGGACAACGTCATCGACCTGATGGCCGCCCTGCAGGCCTCCATCGACAGCGCGGCGCGCAAGCCGGGAGAGGAGGAGAGGCCGGGAAGGGCAGCCAAGAAGGCCGCCGCTCCGGCGAAACCGGCCCGCGGCACCGCCAAGACCTCCGCCGCGGCCCAGAAGCGCACGTCCGCCAAGAAGACGGCGGCGGCCTCCGCCGGCTCCACGGGCAGGAAGGCCACCGCCAAGACCGCCACGGCCAAGGCGAGCTCGGCCAAGACCGGCACGGCCAAGACCGCCAAGAAGACGGCGGCGACCAGGAAGTCCGGCCGCCGCGCCGCCTCGTGACGGGCCGGGATCAGCGCACGGCGTCCCCCGCCGGCTCGGCCACCTCGCGGACCGCCGAGGCCAGGGCCGTCCGGGCGGTCTCCACGAGCCCGTCCGCCGCGCACTTCCGGGCCGTCTCCAGCCCCTCGCGCAGCCGGTCGGCCGCCTCGGGCAGCTTCCCCGCCCGCAGCAGCGCCGTGCCGTGGGCGACCAGGGCCTCCGCCAGCTCGTACATGCACGGCGAGCGGCGCAGGTGCACCACGGCCTTCTCCAGCTTCACCAGGGCCTCGTCCGGCTCGGCGACGAGGGCCGCCCGGCGCAGGGCGTCGCCGACGGCCGTGTCCGTGCCGAACACCGCGGCGTGCCGGACCGCCTTTCCGGCGAGCGTACGGGCCCGCTCCGGGTCCTCGTCGGCCACGGCGGCGGCGAGGTCGAGCGCCCACGGCGCCCAGATGGTGTTGTGGCGGCCGCGCTCCTCCAGCCTGCGCCCGGCGGCCTCCAGCTCCGCGATCGCCTCCTTCCTGTGGCCGCGGGCGAGCAGCAGCCGCCCGGCCAGGCACGCGGCGTCGGGCAGCACGATCGCGGGCGTGTAGGGCGGGCGGAAGCCGTTCTCCTCGGCGAAGGCCTGGGCCTCGTCGACCCGGCCACGGGCCAGCAGGGTGTCGATCAGCAGGCACGCGCCGTCCCAGTGGATCGGCAGGCCGGGGCCGAGGCGCTTGCCCAGCCGCAGCCCCTCGCGCAGCATCTCCTCGGCCTGGTCAAGCTGGCCGCGGCGGCGGTAGACCAGGCCCAGGAAGTCGTGCGCGAAGGCGAGGTGACCACCGCTCCAGCCGGAGATCTCGAAGGCCGTCACGGCTTCCTTGAAGAGCTCCTCGGCGTGGTCGAGCCGGTCGGCGTAGGCGAAGGTGATGCCGATGATGCTGGGGACCTCGAAGCCCCACTCGGTGTTGGTCCAGCCCATGCCGTCGGCGAGCCGGCCGTCCACGAGGGCGCGCTCCATGTACTCGACGACCTGCACGGCGTCCTCACCGCGGATCATGCCGTCGAAGCCGCGGAGCGCGAGCAGGGTCCGCTCGGTGTTGTCCCGGCCGGAGAGGCGCTCGGCGAGCTCCGCGATGCGGCGCGAGCGGCCCAGGGAGTCGTGCTCCTCCACCTGGATGCCCTGCCACAGGTAGTGCGCGGCCTGCAGGCGCATCCGCCCGGGGCCGGGCGGGGTGCGCTCGGCCTGCTCCCTGACGACTTCGGCGGCCTCGCGCAGCTGGCTGTTGTGGGCGTAGGCCTGGGAGAGCCGGTAGGTGGCGTCGACGCGCAGCTCTTCGGTGAGGTGCGGCAGGGACAGCGCCGTCCTGAGGTGGTTGACGGTGGTCGGCGGCGAGGTGAGCAGCGCGGAGCAGCCCAGCTCGTAGAGGACCGCGGCCCGCTCCTCCTCCGGCGGCGGCTCCTGCAGGGCGCGCTCCAGACAGCGGCGGGCCGCGTCCGGCGCGCCGACCGCGAGGTGTTCGCGGGCGGCGACGCGCAGCTGCTCGACCAGCTCGGAGTCGTGGTCGGGGTGGACCTCCAGCAGGTGGCGCGAGGCCGCGGCCGCGCCCAGGCCCGCCTCGGTGACGGACCAGGCCGCCTGCCCGTGCATGGCGGTGCGGGTGGCGGGCGGGATCGAGGCGTAGATGGCGGTCGCGATCAGCGGGTGGACGAACTCCAGGTCGATGGCGCCGGTGAGGATACGGGCGTGCCGCAGCTTGTCCGCGCACTCGGCGGCCTGGGCCGGGCCCATGCCCGCGAGGTTGGCGGCGAGCGAGGGCTGGATCTCGGTGCCGAGGACGGCCGCGGCCCAGGCGAAGCGGGTGACGGCGGTGCCGAGCCGCTCCAGGCGGGCCACCAGGCCGCTGCCGCGGGAGGCGGCGCCGAGGTCGCGCAGCAGGGGCGCCGACTCCTCGACCGGTTTGAGGCCCCGGTCCTTCGACTTGGCGATCAACTCGACGGTGTCGTACGGATTTCCGCCGGTGACGGCCCAGACCTCGCGGGAGAAGGGGGCGTCGGACTGCTCCGAGAAGGATTCGCACACCAGCCGGCTGACCGCCTCCGGCGTGAGCGCGCGGAGCTCGACGGGGCGGGCGCCGCGGCCGGTGACGAGGTCGCGGAAGACCGGGGCACTGTCCGGCAGTTCGTCGGGCCGGTAGGCGATGACGGCGAGCAGGGGCGCCTCGCGCAGCCGCGCGGCGAAGTACCCGAGCCAGGTGAGGGACTCGGCGTCGGCCCAGTGGGCGTCGTCGACGATCAGCACCACCGGATCCCGGCCGGTGGCGAGTTGGGTCACGAGCCAGTCGATGCCGTCGCGGACGCCCTGCGGGTCCTGCGGGCCGATCGGCGGGACGATGCCCAGCGCCGGACCGGCGATGTCGTACCAGCCGGCGAGCAGCTCCTTGCGGCAGGTCTCGGAGATCGGCGCGAGCACCGGCTGGAACAGCTGGCGGACGACGTGGAAGGGGACGGCCTGCGTGGACTCGCTGCCGCGGGCGAAGAGGACGGTGCACTTGCCCTCCTCCAGGGCGATCCTGCGCGTCTCGGCGAGCAACGCCGTTTTGCCCAGGCCCGCTTCGCCGCTGTAGAGCAGCAGGCCGCCGAGCCGGGGCCGCCCTTCGGTCGCAGTTCCGCACAGCCTTTGCACCGCTTTCTCGGCGGCTTGCAGCTCGAGCTTCCGCTCGAACAGGGCGGCGGATGCGTTCTGTTCACGCTGATGCCCTGACATGGCGTTGTCTCCCCGGAAGATGTGGTGGGGCGAGCCTAGCCCCGTCCGTGAGGCCAGGGGCAGGGTTCGGCAGACGGACCACCCGGGAGCGTGACCTCGCCCCGGGCGCCCCCGGAGCCCGCCGCGCACCACGCGACACCCCGGGGAGCGGTCCGGGAACGGCCCGGCGGGCCCGCCCTCCGCATTACCGAACACACATTCATACGCTTCGTAAGCCCATTCGGAATTCGGAGCGTGAGGCCATTATGAAGCCTTTCGAATTCCCGCGTCAGGCCGATCTGCGAATATGACAACTTCGCGCCGGAGCCCCGCGCGACCGGCTACGCTCCATGTCGCGCAGCGGGTCGTGGTGATTGCTTCACGGCGCGCACAAGTGCTGCGCCCGCGCCGTTCCCCCGCTGCGGACAGCCGGGGAACGCCCCGGTCCGGGCCCCGCCGGCGGACAAGGCCGGCAGCGGGCCCCGGACGCCTGGAAAAGCCCTCTTAAAGAGTTCCGAGGATCCCGATGGTTGGTACCGGCTCGTCAGTTCAACGGCGGCCCGTCTCCGCACTGATATGGCTGATCTCCCCCCTGGTCCTGGCCGTGTGCACGGGAACGGCGATCCTCGCCGCGACTCCCGACGCCCGCGTGCCCGTGGCCTGGTGCGGGGCGTCCGCCACGGTCGCGGTGGCGCTGGCCAGCTCCGAGGCCGCACGGCGGGGCCGCGTCATCGGTGCGCTGCGCCGCCGCTGCGCCGAGCAGGAGGCGGGCCTGCGCTACCAGCTCGACCAGCACGAGGCGGAGACCCGCCGGCTGGCCAAGGAGCTGCTGCCCCGGGCCATCCACCTGCTGCAGCGCGGCGCCCCCACCGAGGTCGTGCTCCGCCACACCCTCCCCGTGCACGACCTCGAACCCGGCTACGCGGCCGCCCACCGGTCCGTGCTGAAGTCCGTGATCGAGGCCGTGCAGGCGGAGGAGGGGCTGCGCGACTCCGCGCAGCGCGCCTTCGTCAACATCGCCCGCCGCATGCAGGCCATCGTCCACCAGCAGGCCTACGACATCCGGGAGATGGAGCACAAGCACGGCAACGATCCGGACGTCTTCGGCGATCTCCTCCACCTGGACCACGGCAACGCCCTGACCGGCCGGCTCGCCGACAGCATCGCCGTCCTGGGCGGCTCCCGCCCCGGCCGCCAGTGGAAGAACGAGATCCCCCTCTACAACGTGCTGCGCGGCGCCATGTCGCGGATCCTGGAGTACCGCCGCGTCGACCTCCACTCGGTGGCCGACGTCGCCGTGGTCGGGCCCGCCGTCGAGCCCGTCATCCACGCCCTGGCCGAGCTGCTGGACAACGCCACCCGCTACTCGCCGCCGCAGACCCGGGTGCACCTGACCGCCGTGGACATCCAGTCCGGCATCGCGGTGGAGATCGAGGACGCCGGCGTCGGGCTGACCGACGAGGCGCGGCGCCGCACCGACCGCGTGCTCTCCCGCGAGGGCGACCTCGACCTCGACGACCTGGGCGAGGCGCCGCGCCTCGGCCTCGCGGTCGTCAGCCGCCTCGCCCGCTCGTACAACTTCCTGGTGTCGCTGCGGCCTTCGGCCTACGGCGGGGTCCGGGCCGTGCTCGTCATCCCCATGGATCTGATCACCGCCAGCAAGCACCCCGGCGGCGACATCGCCCGCGCGGCCAAGCTGCCGCCCATCAAGTCCAAGCGCCGCCCGGGCCAGAAGATCCCGCCGCCCGCTCCGCAGACGCCCCCGCCGATGATGGAGCACCCCATCCCGCCGCCGCTCGGCGACAGCGGGCTGCCGCAGCGGCGGCGCCGCCGCGGCCCCGCGCCGCTGCCGTTCGGCCGGGGCGCGGCGGCCGAGCGGCGCGAGCGGCCGCCGGCCCCGCCCGCCGCGCCGGAAGAGGCCCCCAAGCAGCCCGGGATGTGGCTGGCCGCCTTCAACCGCGGCATCAACGGGGAGCCCCAGGAGCCGGACGCCGGCCGGGCGCACAGTGATATCCCGTCGGACAAGGAAGAGTAGCCAAGTGACGCAGCCGCGGTTCAACATGGACTGGATGCTCAAGGACCTGGCAACCAGTGTTCCGCAGACCCGCCACGTGATCGTGCTGTCCTCGGACGGCCTGCGCATGGCTCAGCACGGCACCGACCCGGACGCCGCCGACCGCCTCGCCGCCGCCTGTGCCGGGCTGCAGAGCCTCTCGACGGCGATCGCCGGCGAGTTCCCGCACGGGGACGGGCAGATGCGCCTGGTCGTGATCGAGGTCGACGGCGGGTTCTTCTATCTGATGGCCGCCGGGGCCGGGGCCTTCCTGGCGGTGCTCGCCGACGACGACGTGGACGCCGAGCTGATGGGCATGCGGATGCGGGACCTGGTCGCCCGCATCGGTTCGCACCTCACCAGCCCGCCGCGGGTCGGCGGGCCGGTGACATGAGCGCGGAGGGATCCGGCTCCCCGACGGCGCCCGGCAGCCCCGACCGGCTGTACATCCTCACCGGAGGCCAGGCCCGCGCGGAGCGGAAGACGGAGCTCGACCTGGTGACGCTGATCGTGTCCCGGTCGGAGGCCGACCCCGGGCTGCAGCCCGAGCACGCCGCCATCGTCAGGATGTGTGCCTACCCGCTCTCCGTCGCCGAGATATCGGCCTATCTGGAGCTGCCGGTCAGCACGCTGACCCTGCTGCTCACGGAGCTGGTGGCGGGTCGGCACGTGGAGGCCCGCCCGCCGGTCCCGGCGGCGGCGCTGCCCGACGTACAACTTCTGGAGGCGGTGATGAATGGACTACAGAAGCTCTGACTCACCGGGGTTGGAGACCTATGCGGGGCCGCGCAGCGAGGACGTGCTGCCGGCCTCGGCCACCGCGGCCGTCAAGGTGGTCATCGTCGGCGGGTTCGGGGTCGGCAAGACGACCCTGGTGGGCTCCGTCAGCGAGATCCGGCCGCTGACCACCGAGGAGACGATGACCCAGGCCGGTGTCGGCGTGGACGACGTCGCCGGGATCGAGCACAAGACCGAGACGACCGTGGCCATGGACTTCGGCCGGATCAGCATCAACGAGCAGCTGGTGCTGTATCTGTTCGGCACGCCCGGCCAGGAGCGCTTCTGGTTCCTGTGGAACGGCCTGTTCGAGGGCGCCCTCGGTGCGGTCGTCCTCCTCGACACCCGCCGGATGGACGTCAGCTACGACGTCATCGGGCGCCTGGAGGAGAAGGGAGTGCCGTTCGTCGTCGGCGTCAACCGCTTCCCCCAGGCCCCCAGATATCCGATGGAGCAGCTCCGCGCGGCCATGGACCTCGACGAGTCGGTGCCCATGGTCGACTGCGACGCCCGCGACCGCGCGTCCTGCCGCGACACGCTGCTCACCCTCATGCGCTACCTCTACACGCTCACCACCGCTTCCACGGAGCACCTGTGACCCTCCCTTCCGAACGCCCCCGCACCACCTCCCCGGCCGGGCCTCCCCCGCAGTGCCCGGCGCACTCCACCGGTCCCGGGGGCATCACCCGGCTCTACGGCCCGGAGGCCGAGGCCGACCCGATGGGGCTGTACGAGCGGCTGCGCCAGAAGCACGGGCAGGTGGCGCCCGTCCTGCTGCACGACGACGTCCCGGCCTGGCTCGTCCTCGGCTACCGCGAGAACCTCGACGTGGCGCGCACCCCCTCGCGCTTCTCGCGCGACTCGCGGCGGTGGATCGAGGCGCGCGAGGGCCGGGTGGCCCCGACCCACCCGCTGGCGCCGATCACCACCTGGCAGCCGATCTGCGTCTTCGCCGACGGGCGGGAGCACGAGCGCTGGCGCGGTGCCGTCAACGACAGCATCGCCCGCTTCGACAAGCGCGGCATCCGCCGCCACGTCACGCAGTTCTCGAACCAGCTCGTGGACCGCTTCTGCTCCTCGGGCCGGGCCGACCTGGTGCACGAGTTCGCCGAGCAGCTGCCGATGATGGCGATGACGCAGCTGCTGGGCATGCCGGAGGCGTACAGCCCCCAGCTGGTCAACGCCGCCCGGGACATGATCAAGGGCACCGAGACGGCGATCGCGAGCAACGAGTTCGTCCAGGAGACGCTGCGCAAGCTGGTGGCGCGCAAGCGTGTCGAGCCGGGCGCCGACTTCACCAGCTGGCTGCTGGAGCACCCGGCCGGGCTCTCGGACGACGAGGTGCAGCAGCACCTGCGGCTGGTGCTGATCGCGGCCTTCGAGACCACGGCGAACCTCATCGCGAACACCCTGAAGATGGTGCTCACCGACCACCGTTTCCAGGCCTCCCTGGCCGGCGGGCACATGACGCTGCCGGATGCGGTCGAGCAGGTCCTGTGGGACGAGCCGCCGTTCATCACGATCCTGGGCCGCTGGGCGACGCAGGACACGGAGCTGGCGGGTCAGCAGATCAAGGAGGGGGACGCGCTCGTCCTGGGGCTGGCGGCCGCCAACATGGACACGGTGATCCGCCCCGACCCCGACGTGCCCGTCCACGGCAACCGCTCGCACCTGGCGTTCAGCGGGGGCCAGCACGAGTGCCCGGGGCAGGACGTGGGCCGGGCCATCGCGGGCGAGGGCATCGACGCCCTGCTGCTGCGGCTGCCCGACCTCACCCTCGCGGTCGACGAGTCGGAGCTGGACTACCGCTCCACCCTGATGTCGCGTCACCTGACGGCACTTCCGGTGCGGTTCGCGGCGCGGGCGCCGCTGCCTCCGGAGGAGACGGTGGTGCCCGCGCCGGAGCCGCCCGCCCCGGCTCAGCCGGAGCGGGCCGAGCAGCCGGCCATCCCGGCGCCTCCGGTGCGCGCCGGATCCGCGGAGGCTCCCGCGTCGCGGGGCTCGTGGTGGCGGTCGCTGCGCCGGCTGCTGGGGCGGCGGTAGCCACCGCCGTCGAGCTGGTCCCACCACCAGGCGATGGCGGGGACGGGCAGCGGCTCGGGACTGTCGTCCGACGGGAGGGGTTTCCACCACTCCACGCCGGCGGCGGTCCCGTAGGGGTCCTGGTAGCGGGCGCAGCCCTCGGCCCAGTCCAGGTGCCCCCGGATGAAGTGCCCCAGCGCCACGAGGTAGCAGCGCAGTTCCACGCCTGCGCTCGGCCAGGTCTGCTCGCGCAGGCGCAGGAAGAGCGTCATGACGCGGTCGCGCATCGCCACGGCCTCTTCCTGGGCGCGGGCGGGCTCCCACCCGCGCTCCTGGGCGAGGACGTCGATCAGGTTGAGGTCGTCACCGGCACGCTGGATCTCCTTGTTCCGTGAGTAGAAGTCGTTGTCCCAGGCGACGAGCGTCCAGGCCATCTCGGTCAGGGCCCGGACCTCGGGCCGGTCCAGATCGCGGTCGTCGAGCTCATAGCCTCCGGCGATGTCCATCAGGGCCGTGGAGGGCGCCATGCCGATGGCGCGCATCCACATCGCGGCGTAGTCGTTCAGGGACGGCAGGGCCCGGTCACGGCGGCAGGCGGCCTCCCACACCAGGCCGGTCAGATAGGTGCGCATGCCCTCGGTCCAGCGGCGCAGCTGCCCCGGTGTCGCGTGGCCGGCCAGCTCCAGGCGGACGGTCCGCAGGGCCGCGGCGTGGGGCGAGTCATCCGGCCACTCGGGCAGCGGTGCTTCCAGGACGCGCATGATGCGGGAGGTCGCGTGCGCCAAGCCGTGGGCGGTGGCGGTCGACTCGTCGCACAGGGCGTCGTCCAGGGAGAACAGCACGGCGTGGAGCTTGGCGACGACGGCGAGCGCGGCGGACCGGCCGTAGGGCATGGTCCGGGCCGTGAGCCCGCCGAAGTCGCACCGTGCGAGGCGCTGTCGCTGGTGGGCGGAGGTATCGAGGTGCTGCTGGAGCATCCAGTCGACCGAGGTGCGGTCGATCTCCCGGACGCACGGGTGCACCGCCGGCGGTATCGGGCAGTAGAAGGGCACGATCTCCAAGGGCTGTACTGATATGCGATCTCGCACGCCCGTCACGGCGCCTCCCCAGGCCGGCTCGCAGCGTTCCTGTCCGCTTTTGCGCGGTACCTGCCCAGGGTGGACCGGGGATAACCCGCAGCGCATATCCGCTCACACCTTTCCAGCGCCGGACACAAGGCTCACTTCGGATCGTTTCTGATCGGATCCAGCCAAAGGAGCTTTTCCGATGAGTGACGACGGTGGAATATTGCACCCCGATGTCGGAGTTTTTTCTCCATGATCCTCCGGCGTTCGAAAACATAAGGGTTGGCCGGATCCCGCTCATACGTCCGCGCGGACGAATGATCGACGATCTCCGCCACCGGGAACGTTCGGGCCCAGGGAGGCACGCCATGACCACGCAAGCGCCGGTCGGCCCGTACGGCCGGCTGCTCGCCCGGCCCTGGCCGCGGGCGGCCGCGGCGGTGGCGGCGGGGGCGCTGCCCGCGCTCGCGTTTCCCGCACCTTCCCTGTGGTGGCTGGCTTACGTGGCCCTGGTGCCCTGGCTGTCCCTCATCCGTACGGCGCCCGGAGCGCGGCGGGCGGCGCTCGACGGGTGGCTGGGCGGCGGCGGGTTCCTGCTCGCGGTGCACCACTGGCTGCTGCCGAGCCTGCACGTCTTCATCCTGGTGCTGGCAGCACTGCTGGGGCTGCTGTGGGCGCCGTGGGGCGTGCTGGTCCAGCGACTGCTGGGCGGTTCCCCGGGGCCCGCGCGGGCCGCCGCGGCCCTCGTCGCCGTCCCTTCCGGCTGGTTGATGGTCGAACTTGCCCGTTCCTGGGAGTATTTGGGCGGTCCGTGGGGGCTGTTCGGGGCGAGCCAGTGGCAGGTGGCGCCGACCCTGAAGCTCGCTTCTGTGGGCGGGATCTGGCTGGTTAGTTTCCTCCTCGTGGCCCTCAACACCGGCATTTCCACGGTCATTTGGGCTTCTCGCGCGCGTATCACCGGACTAGTCGGCCTGGTGGCGTGTGCGGTGGGCGTCGCCGGGGTGTGGGTGTGGGCGCCTTCTCCGCGCCCCTCGGGCACCGTCCGGATCGCGCTCGTGCAGCCGGGCGTCGTCGACGGGACGGGCAGCGTCCAGCGCCGGTTCGACCGACAGGAGGAGCTCACCCGGGGGCTGGCCGGGCAGCGGGTGGACCTCGTCGTGTGGGGCGAGAGCGGCGTCGGCGGCGACCTCACCGAGCGCCGGGAGCTGCGGGACCGGCTCGCGGCGCTGTCCCGCACGGTGGGCGCGGACCTGCTGGTCAACGTGGACGCGCGCCGCTCGGACCGGCCCGGCATCTTCAAGAGCTCCGTGCTCGTCGGCCCCGGCGGGCCGACCGGGGACCGCTACGACAAGATGCGGCTCGTGCCCTTCGGGGAGTACGTGCCGGCGCGCTCGCTGCTGGGCTGGGCCACCTCCGTCGGCAAGGCGGCCGCCGAGGACCGTAAGCGCGGCGACCGCCAGGTGGTGATGCATGTGCCGCCGTCGGCCTCCGCGCCGGAGGGCCTGCGGATCGGCCCCCTGGTCTGCTTCGAGTCGGCCTTCCCGGACATGAGCCGGCAGCTGGCGCACGACGGGGCGCAGGTCATCATCGCGCAGTCCTCCACCTCCACGTTCCAGGAGAGCTGGGCCCCTCGGCAGCACGCCTCGCTCGCCGCGCTGCGGGCCGCCGAGACGTGGCGTCCGGTGGTGCACGCGACGCTGACCGGGGTGAGCACGGTGGCGGACCCGCGGGGCCGGGCGGTCGGTCCGCCGCTCGGCACCGGCCGCAGCACGGCCGTCGTGCGCGACGTGCCGCTGGCGGGCGGCACGAGCCCCTATGTGCGGTACGGCGACTGGGTGGTCCTGCTGTCCCTGGCGATCGTGGTGTGCGCGTGCGCCGCCGCGGGCCTCCGAGCGATCCGACGGCGGGTCAGGAAGCCTGGTCCAGCACGTCCCTGACGATGCGTTCGCACAGATCGTGGGTGCGCAGGGCATCCTCGGCGTCGAGGTGCTTGCCCGCCCGTACGGCGTCGAGGAAGGCGAGGACGGCCTGCTCGATGCCGCGCTGGCGGGCGACGGGCACCCAGTCGCCGCGGCGGCGGATGCTGGGCTGCCCCTTGTGGTCGATCACCTCGGCGAGGTTCACCACCTGCCGCTTGGTGTCCTGCCCGGAGACCTCCAGGACCTCCTCGGCGGAGCCGCTCATCCGGTTCATGGTGCCGATGGCGGTGAAGCCGTCGCCGGACAGCTGGAGCACGACGTGGTGCAGGAGGCCGTCGCGGACCCGTGCCCGGACGTCCACGTGGTCGACGGTCCCGGGAACGAGGAAGCGGAGGGTGTCGACGACGTGGATGAAGTCGTCCAGGACCAGCGTGCGCGGGTCCTCGGGGAGCCCGATGCGGTTCTTCTGCATCAGGATCAGGTCGCGCGGGTGGTCGAGGCACTGGGTGTAGCAGGGCGCGTGGCGGCGGTTGAAGCCGACCGTCAGGCTCACGCCCCGCTCCCGGGCGAGCGCGACGAGGCGCTCGCTCTCGGCGAGGTCGTAGGCCAGGGGCTTGTCGACGTAGACCGGAACGCCCGCTTCGAGGAGCCGGGTGACGAGCTCGGGGTGGGCCGCCGTCGCCGCGTGGACGAAGGCCGCGTCGAGGCCCGCCGCGAGCAGCGAGTCCAGCTCGGTGTGGCGCTGCGCGTCCGGGATGCGGTGGGTGTCCGCGACGCGCCGGACGGTGGCGGCGGTGCGGGTGTGGAGGTGGAGTTCGATCCCGGGCTGTGCGGCGAGCACCGGAAGGTACGCCTTCTGTGCGATGTCCCCGAGCCCGATGCAGCCGACCTTCACAGCGCCTCCCTGGTGCGTTCCTGTGTTCGGGAAGCATACGACCGCACGGGAGGGTGCCAGTCCGCTATGCCGTCGTGACTGCGGAGGACGACGCGGGGGCCGAACAGGTTGGCTGCGGTCATGGCGGCGGTGCGCAGGGCCACGGCGGGCGGTGCGGAGAGGGAGACCAGCCGGGCGACGCGGGCGGAGCGGCGGACGACCGCCGTGGTCCGCGGCAGGCGCTGGGCGGTGTAGGCGGGCAGGGCGCGGCCGAGGTCGCCGGCCCCTCCGGCGAGGAGGAGGCCGAGGACGGCGCCGTCCTCGATGGCCTGGCAGCCGCCCTGACCGAGGTTGGGGGCCATGGGGTGGGCGGCGTCGCCGAGCAGGACGACCCGTCCGCTGTGGTGGGCGGGCA
>NZ_JBPQTW010000115.1:0-22083 GCF_051386535.1 Streptomyces sp. URMC 127 | reverse complement strand
TCAGCGCCTCCTCCTCCACCGGCAGGTCGCCGTGGTGTGCGGGGCGGGCATCAACTGCGCGGGGCTCGGGCCGGGCGGCCGCACGGCGCGCTTCCCCGCGATCGGGCGGCTCTCCGGCGACTGGGGCGGCGGCGTGTGCCTGGCCGAGGAGGCGCTCTGGTCGGCGGCACGGGCCGCCGACGGCCGCGGGGCGCCGACCGGGCTGGCCCGGGCGCTGCCCGCGCACTTCGGCCTTGAGGACATGGCCGCGCTGATCGAGGCGCTGCACCTGGGCCGGGTGGCGGCGGAGCGGCGGCACGAGCTCGTACCGGTGCTGTTCGCGGTGGCCGCCGCGGGTGATCCGGTGGCCCGCGCGATCGTGGCCCGGCAGGCCGAGGAGATCGTCACCATGGCCGCGGTCGCCCTGGAGCGGCTGGGCCTGACGGCGGCCGGGGTGCCGGTGGTGCTGGGCGGCGGCGTGCTCGCGGCCCGGCATCCCCTCCTCCACGAGCGGGTGGTGGCCCTGCTGGCGCGGCACGCGCCGCGGGCCGTGCCCGTCGTGGTGACGGCGCCGCCCGTCCTGGGCGCGGCGCTGCTGGCGCTGGACCGCACGGGGGCACCGGCGGCGGCGTACGCACGGCTGCGCGCGCACTACGCGTAGGCGCACGGGGGGCTCAGGAGGGCGGCGGGAACGGACCGGCTGTGGCCGACTGTGGTCGGCCGTGGGCCGGCCATGGTCGGCAGGTGACCGGCGGGGCGACCGGAATCCGCTATACCGCCGCTTTCTTCACGTCACGTTCACATCGTGAGAGACGTCACCACACCTCACCCCCCACCGGAAGTCTTCCGGTGCAGCCCCCTCACCGCCGCGAAGTTTCCTGACTCAGCGTCAACAACCTCACGAGCCGGAAATTCCTCCCTCCGGCGCTTGTTGACCATTCATTTACCTAATGTCCCAAAACCGGCCAACCGTTTTCCACCCCCTTCCCGATCATGCGAGAGTCCGCCCCGCGTGGATTGATCACGAAATACAACAAGCAACCGTCATCAAAAGGGATTTACGGCTGCATTCGTGACAACTTCCGCCACTGATCGTCCATTCCGCGCCTTGTCGGCGCGTAACCCGAGGGGGACCCATGTCGTCCAACGTCAGCCGACGCGTCGTGCTCAGAGGAACCGCCGCTGCCGCCGCCGGCGTGGCACTGCTCGCCACCGGCGCCCGGGCGGCCGACCACTCCGGTCACACCACGGACCACACCGGCCACGGGGGCCACGGCACCGGTCCCGCTGCGTTCGACGAGGTCTACAAGGGCCGCCGCATCACCGGCAAGCCGGTCACGAGCGGTCACGAGGCCCACCACGGCGGCTTCGCCGTCACGATCGACGGCAAGGAACTGCACGTCATGCAGAACGCCGACGGCTCCTGGATCAGCGTGATCAACCACTACCAGGTCTTCGACGAGCCGCTCTCGCTCACCCGCGCCGCCGTCGACGCCCTGCGCGGCGCGACGCTCGTCCCGATCGCGATGAACTGACCGGCCACTGCCGCACGCACCCGACCGACCCGTACTTCCCACTCACGAGGACACGAACCCCATGGCAGTGCGCAAGAACCAGGCGAACCTGACCGCCACCGAGAAGCGCAACTTCGTCAACGCCGTGCTGGAGCTCAAGCGCACCGGCGTCTACGACGGCTTCGTCAGAACGCACAACGAGTTCATCATGAGCGACCGCGACGACAGCGACCGCGTCGGCCACCGCTCCCCCTCCTTCCTCCCCTGGCACCGCCGCTTCCTGGTCCAGTTCGAGCAGGAGCTGCAGAAGGTCGACTCCTCGGTGACGCTCCCCTACTGGGACTGGACCGCCGACCGCACCACCAGCGCCTCGATCTTCAGCGCCGACTTCATGGGCGGCAACGGCCGCAGCCGTGACGCGCAGGTCACCACCGGCCCCTTCGCCTACTCCACGGGCAAGTGGAACATCAACGTCAGCGTGGACAACCGTCCCTTCCTGCAGCGCGAGATGGGCGCCGCGGGCACGCTGCCCACGCGCGCGCAGGTGGACGCCGTCCTCGCCATGCCGGTCTACGACACGGCCCCGTGGAACAGCGCCTCCGAGGGCAGCTTCCGCAACTACCTGGAGGGCTGGCGCGGCGCGGGCCGCATCCACAACAACGTCCACGTGTGGATGGGCGGCCAGATGGCCACCGGCGTCTCCCCCAACGACCCGGTCTTCTGGCTGCACCACGCCCACATCGACAAGCTGTGGTCCGACTGGCAGCGCATGCACCCCTCCTCGGCCTACCTGCCGGCCGCCGGCACCGCGAACGTCGTCGACCTCAACGACACCATGCGGCCGTGGAACAACGTCACCCCGGCCCAGATGCTCGACCACAGCGCCTACTACACGTACGCGTAAGGCACACGGCGCCGCAGGCGTAGCGCCGCAGGCCCGGTGCGGGGAACCGCACCGGGCCTGCGGGCGTGATGGGGAACGAGGGCCGCCGCGGGCCCCGGTGCAGCGCGCGACCGCACACAAGATCGGACCCGCACCGGTGTGTTCGCGGGCCCTTGCGGCCATACTGCTGGCCGGGCACCTGTTCCCCGTGCGCGGGCGACGGGCCGCCCTCAGCGACCGAGGGGGAGGTCACGTGTCACAGCCGCAGCCGGCGGGGGGAAAGCCAGGGGCGCCCGGCCGCAGCGCCGCCGTCCCGGCGTGGCGCGAGGCGCTCGACCGCCTGCGGGCCGCGGCTGTCACCGAGCCCGGCCGGCTGCGCGTCATCGGTGCCGTCCTGGCCCTGGTGCTCGTCGCGTTCGGGGCGGTCACCGCCTGGCAGGCCGCGTCCAGGGAAGCGGCGGCCGACGCCGTCGTGGACACCAGCCAGCCGCTGAGCGCCGACGCGGCCGCCATCTACCGCTCTCTCGCCGACGCCGACACCACGGCCGCGAGCGGCTTCCTCGCGGGCGGCCAGGAGCCGCGCGCGGTCCGGCAGCGCTACGAGAAGGACATCGCGCTCGCCTCGCGGCTGCTCGTCAAGGCCGCCTCCGCCGGCGAGGCGTCGGGCGAGGCCCGCAGCCGCGTCGCCGCGCTCAACGAGGGGCTGCCCCGCTACACCGGCCTCGTGGAGGCCGCCCGCGCCAACAACCGCCAGGGCCTGCCCCTCGGCGGCGCCTACCTGCGCTACGCGGGCGACCGCATGCGCGAGGAGCTGCTGCCGGCCGCCCGCGGCCTGTACGAGGCCGAGACGCGCCGCCTCGGCTCGGACTACGACGACGCGCAGTCCTGGCCGTGGGCCGCCCTGGCGCTCGGCGTCGTCGCCCTCGGCGCGCTGGCGTGGGCCCAGCGGCGCACCTACCTGCGGACGAACCGGGTCTTCAACCACGGCCTGCTGGCGGCCACCGCGGCCTGCGCCGTCGTCCTGCTGTGGCTGATCGCCGGCCACGCCGTGGCCCGCTCCGGCCTGGAGAGCTCCTACGCCCACGGCGCGCGGTCCCTGCAGGCGCTCACCGAGGCCCGGATCGGCTCGCTGCAGGCCCGCCGCGACGAGAACCTCACGATGGTCGCCCGCGGCGCCGTGCTCACGAAGGACGGCGACGACCAGTACGAGGCGAACTACCGCGCCGGCATGGGCCGGCTCGTGGGCGGCGAGCGGGGCCCGGCCCGCGAGGGCAGCCTGCTGGAGCGCGCCCGCTCGCTCGCCGACGACACCGAGGGGCGCGCGCCGGTCGACGCCGCGATCGAGGACGTCCGCACGTGGCAGCAGCGCCACGGCGAGGTCCGGACGCTCGCCGACGACCGCGGCGACTACAAGGAGGCCCTGCAGAAGGTGATCGGCGACAAGGACAGCACCGGGGCCTCCTTCGACCGGGTGGACACCGAACTGGAGCGCGCGCTCGTCTACGAGCAGGACGAGTTCCGGCAGGCCGCCGACGACGGCCGCGGCGCGTTCTCGGGCCTGGCCGCCGGAGCGGCCGTGCTGACCGTGCTCGGCGCGGCCGGCGCCGTGGTGGGCGTCGGGCGCCGCCTGTCGGAGTACCGGTGAGGCCGGTGCGGCGGAAGGGGAGATCCGTGCGAGAGACCCGGACGGCGCGGCGGCTGCGGGCGCGGCCCCGGACCGCCGCCGCGTGCGCCCTCGCCGCGGTGGCCGCGGCCGTGCTGCCCGCCGCCGGCGGGCCCGCCCGGGACGCCTCGCGTCCCGCGGCCGCCGCGCACGCCGAGCGCTCCGGTGCCGGGGCCGCCGCGGCGCCCGCCCAGTGCACCGACCCCGAGGCGAGCCTGCGCCCCGCGGGCGAGGCCGACGGGCCGGCCGTGCGGCGCATCAAGGCCCGCGGCCGGCTGATCGCGGGCGTCGACCAGAACAGCTACCGCTGGGGCTACCGCAACCCCGCCGACGGGGAGCTGAGCGGCTTCGACATCGACCTGGTCCGGGCCGTCGCGAAGGACATCCTCGGCGACCCCGGAAAGGTCACCTTTCTCGCGATCCCCACGAGCCGGCGCATACCCGCCCTGCAAACGGGCAAGGTGGACATCGTCGCCCGCACGATGACCATCACCTGCGACCGGATCAGGCAAGTGGCGTTCTCCACGGCGTACTTCGAGTCCGGGCAGCAGGTCATGGTCCCCAAGGGGTCACCGGTGACCGCGTTCGACGACTCGCTGAAGGGGAAGAAGGTCTGTACGGCGGAGGGGTCCACGGCCGAGCTCAAGGTCCGGGAGGAACCGCACGGTTCGTCCCTGCTGACCGTCCCCAACCACCTGGACTGCCTGGTGCGGCTCCAGCTCGGCGAGGTCGACGCGGTGGTCAACGACAGGGCGCTGGCGGCCGGCCAGGCGGCCCAGGACCCGTCCGTGCAGCTCGTCGGAAAGCCGTTCACCACCGAACCGTACGGCGTGGCGATGAACCTCGCGGACACGGACCTGGTACGCCGGGTCAACAAGGTGCTGGAGGACTACCGCAGCGGCGGCGCCGCGAGCCCCTGGATGAAGGCGTACGACAAGTGGCTCGCCGCCGACCTGAAGGGGATCACCGCCCCGCCCGTGCCCAAGTACCGGGACTGACGGGCCGGGGAGCACGGCCGTAACGGACAGGCCCGCGGCGCGCGCCGCGGGCGGGAGAGAGGGGATCGATGGCGGTCGCGGAGCCCACCGGGCCGGCCCTGACCCGCGAGGAGGCGGACCGCGCGCTGGCCAGGCTCGGCGCGGAGCACGAGGCCGTCGAATCCTCGCTGCTCGCCCTCCAGGACCACGCGGGACGGCGCCTGCTGGAAGGGGCGGAGCTCACCGGCGAGACCAAGGCCCGGTGGGCGGCCGCCGAGGCCCTCATCGGGCAGCTGTGGGCGTACTTCGACGCCTACACCGCCGCCCTGACCACCGCCCGCGAGCTGCGCGCCCGCCGCCGCTGGCCCACGCAGGCCGAGCTGTCGGAGCTCACCGAACTGCTGCGCGGCTCCGGCATCACCCTGGCCGGCCACGGCACGGCCGCGTCCGGCGCCGCGGGCCTCCCGGCGGGCGCGCCGGGGCTCACGGCCCGGCTCAGCGAGCGGCTGAGCCTGCAGGAGCTGCTGGACCGGATGAACGGCTGGTACGCCCAGGCCCTCGACGTCGTCGTCATCGCCGACACCGTGTGGTCCGCGCTGCCCGCCCGGATCGACCTGCTCGCCGCCGAGCTGCGGCGCACCCGCTCCCTCGCCCACTCGGTGGGCGTGCGGCCCGGCGAGCACCCCTCCGGCGACGACTTGGAGCAGATCACGCAGGAGCTGACCGCGCTGCGCGCCGAGGTGATAGGGGATCCCCTGGCCTTCTGGGCCGGTGCCTCGCCCAGCTCGGCGCCCGGCGGCGGCCGCCCGGACACCACGCGCTACGACCGGGCCGCGCGGGCCCTGGAGGACGTGCGCCGGGAGGTCGAGGCCGTCCTCGACGTCCGGCAGGACGCCGAGCAGCGGCTGATGCGCGTGCGCGACGTCCTCTCGCGCGCGGACCGCACGCTGGGCGAGGCCCGGCTGGCGCGCGTCGAGGTCCTGTCGAAGATCGCCGCGTCCGAGGTGCCGGCCGTGTCGGGCCCGCCCACGGCGCTCTACGAGCAGCTGTCCGCGGCCGCCGACCACCGCAGGCACGCGCGCTGGCACCGGCTGTCGCCGCTCCTGGAGGGGCTGGAGCAGCGCGCGGAGGAGGAGCTGCTGCGCGCCCGCGAGTCGCTGACGGCGGTGACGGCCCCGCTGGCGGTGCGGGCGGAACTGCGCGGCCGCCTGGACGCGTACAAGGCGAAGACCGCCCGGCACGGTCTCGCGGAGGACTCGCTGCTCGTCGAGCGCTATGACGCGGCGCGGCGCATGCTGTGGAGTGCGCCGTGCGATCTGGTCGCCGCCGAACAGGCCGTCCTGCGCTATCAGCAGGCGCTGGCCGAGGCCCTGGCGGCGGGTGCCGGGGAGCGGGCCGCGGGCCGGAGGGGGGAGTCGTGAGCGGAGCGTGTCAGCGGCCGGGGTGTGCCGGTTCGTACGAGGACGTGGGCGGCGGCGAGCTGTACTGCGACACGTGCGGGCTGGCGCCGGTGGTGTCGCCGAACGGGTCGGTGGGCTCGCCCGCCACGGGCGTCGCCGGGGGCGGCGCCGCGAAGGGCAGCGGCTCGCAGGGCGGTTCGGGAAGCGGTTCGGGGGGCGGTTCGGGAAACAGCGGCTCGCGGGGCTCGTCGCCGCGGTCCGGCTCGGCGCGCTCGGCGTCGTCGCGCCGCTCGGTGTCGGGGCGGCTGTCGCGCTCCCGGCCGGGGTCCGAGGGCGGTTCGTCCGCGCCGTCGCGGGCGGTGTCGGTGCGCAGCTCCGGCTCGCTGCCCGGGGGTTCGGGCCGCGGCAAGCTGGGCGCCGGGCTGGTCAAGGTGCCGGAGGTGCCGCGTCCGGATCCGCGGTCGGCGGTGCTGGAGCGCCCGGAGGTCCCGGAGCGGAAGCGGTTCTGCAGCCGCGGCGACTGCGGGGCGCCGGTGGGGCGGGCGCGCGGCGACCGGCCCGGCCGCACGGAGGGGTTCTGCACGAAGTGCGGCCACCCGTACTCCTTCGTGCCCAAGCTGCGCGCGGGCGACGTGGTGCACGGGCAGTACGAGGTGGCGGGCTGCCTCGCGCACGGCGGGCTCGGCTGGATCTACCTGGCCATCGACCGGGCCGTGTCCGACCGCTGGGTGGTGCTCAAGGGCCTGCTGGACACCGGCGACGAGGACGCCCTGGCGGTGGCGGTCTCCGAGCGGCGCTTCCTCGCCGAGATCGAGCACGCCAACATCGTGCGCATCTACAACTTCGTCGAGCACCTCGACCAGCGCACCGGCAGCCTCGACGGCTACATCGTCATGGAGTACGTCGGCGGCAGGTCGCTCAAGGAGATCGCCAACGCGCGCCGGACGCCGGACGGCCGGCGCGACCCGCTGCCGGTCGCGCAGGCGTGCGCGTACGGCATCGAGGCGCTGGAGGCGCTCGGCCACCTGCACAGCCGCAACCTGCTCTACTGCGACTTCAAGGTCGACAACGCCATCCAGCAGCAGGACCAGCTCAAGCTGATCGACATGGGCGCGGTCCGGCGGATGGACGACCAGGACAGCGCGATCTACGGCACGGTGGGCTACCAGGCCCCCGAGGTCGCGGAGGTGGGCCCGTCGGTCGCCTCCGACCTGTACACGGTGGCCCGTACGCTCGCCGTGCTCACCTTCGACTTCCAGGGCTACACGAACGTCTTCGCGGACCGGCTGCCCGACCCGGACCACATCGAGGTGTTCTCCCGCTACGAGTCCTTCTACCGGCTGCTCGTGCGCGCCACCGACCCCGATCCGGCGCGGCGGTTCGCGTCGGCCGCGGAGATGGCCGACCAGCTGACGGGGGTGCTGCGGGAGGTCGTCGCGCTGGAGACGGGCCGGCCGCGGCCGGCGCTGTCCACGCTGTTCGGGCCGGAGCTGCGGGTGGTGGACACCCGGCTGTTCGCGGAGGCCGACGGCGAGGTGTCCGCGCTGGGCGGGCGGGTGCCGGCCGGGCGGGGCGTACCGGGCCGCAGAGCGCTGCCGTTCCGGGCGGCCGGGACGCCCGTGGGCACGGCCGGAGCCGCCCCGGACGTCGCCGCGCTCGACGCCCGCGCCGCCGCGCTCGCCCTGCCCGTGCCGGTCGTCGACCCGAACGACCCCAACGCGGGCTTCCTCGCGGGCCTGATCGCCTCCCACCCCGCCGAGCTGTACGCCGCGCTGCAGACCGCGCCCGCCGAGTCGCCGGAGCTGCGGCTGCGGCGGATCCGCGCCCAGCTGGAACTGGGCGAGGAGGCGCAGGCGTCCCACGCACTGGAGAGCCTGGAGGCCGCCCACCCGGGCGACTGGCGGATCGTCTGGTACCGCGGGCTCCACGCACTGGTCCGCGGCGACAAGGAGACGGCGGCGCTGTCCTTCGATGCGGTCTACGACGCCTTCCCGGGCGAACCCGCCCCGAAGCTGGCGCTCGGCGTGTGCGCGGAGGTCCTCGGGCAGCTGGACAACGCCGCCGAGTACTACCGGCTGGTGTGGGCGACCGACCCGAGCTTCGTCAGCGCCGCGTTCGGGCTGGCGCGGGTGCGGCTCGCCGGCGGGGACCGCCCGGGCGCGGTGCGCGCCCTGGAGTCCGTGCCGGAGGCGTCCATCCACTACACCGCGGCGCGCGTCGCCGCGGTGCGGGCCCGGCTGCGGCGGCGCTCGCCGCGCGAGCCGCTGCTGGACGACCTGGTGGCCGCCGCGGGCCAGGTCGAGCGGCTCGCGGACTTCGGGCTGGACGCCGTGCGCCGCGAGCGGCTCTCCGCCGAGGTGCTGGGCAGCGCCCTCGACTGGGTGCTGTCGGGCTCCCCCGGCGCGGGCGGCGCGGCGCCTGCGGCCCGCCCGGGCGGGCTGCTGGGCCGCGGGCTGGACGAGCGCGAGCTGCGCTTCGGGCTGGAGCGCTCGTACCGCGTGCTCGCGCGGCTCGCCCAGCGCGGCGAGGAACGGATCGAACTGGTGGAACGGGCCAACCGCTTCCGCCCCAGGACATGGGTGTGATCGATGTCGCAAGTGCCGCGCCCCTCACAGCTGACGGCGTGCCCCGCCTGCCGGGAGCCGCTGGACCCTGCCGACAACTTCTGCGGCTGCTGCGGCGCCGACCTGTCGGGGGCGCCGCCGCCGGCGTCCCTCGACGAGGGCACCGCCGACTACCGGCTCGCGCTGCCCGACCCCGGCGCCCGCACGGCCGTGCGGGCTCCCCTCGCGCCTCCCGCGCCCCCGGGCGACGGCCCGCACCGGCCCGGATGGCCGCCGGGCACCGACGCCTCGGCCGGGCCCGGCGCGCCCGACCCGCGCACCGGTGCTGTGCTGGGGGTCCCTCCGCAGGCCGGGCACCCGGCTCCCGGGGCGCCGCCCCGGCCGGGCGCGGGCGGCACCGGGCGGAGCTGCGGGTCGTGCCGATCCGGCATGATCGACAAGGACGGGTACTGCGAACACTGCGGGCATGCACAGCCGCGCGAACGGGATCACATGGAGCACGAGTTGCCAGGCGTCGCGGCGGTCAGCGACCGCGGACTGCGCCACCACCGGAACGAGGACGCGTACGCCGTGTCCGCCATCGCCCTGGCCGACGGGGCCCCGGCCACCGTCGCCGTCGTCAGCGACGGCGTGTCGTCGGCGACCCGCCCCGACGAGGCGTCGGCCGCGGCCTGCGCCGCCGCGCGGGAGCTGCTGGTCACGGCCCTGCCGCGGGGCGAGGACCCGCGGCAGGCCACCCACGACGCCATCCTGCGGGCCGCCGAGGCGGTGGCCGCGCTGGCCGCCCCCGCGCGCGGGCCGCTGCAGCACGACCCGCACCGCCACGAGAACGCCCCCGCCTGCACGATCGTCACGGCCGTCGTCACCGGCGACCTCCTCACCGTCGGCTGGGTCGGCGACAGCCGCGCCTACTGGGTGCCGGAGGACCGTTCCACCCAGCCCGCCCGGCTCACCGAGGACGACTCCTGGGCCGCCCAGATGGTCGCGGCGGGCCTGCTGTCGGAGGCCGAGGCGTACGCGGACGAGCGGGCCCACGCCATCACCGGCTGGCTGGGGGCGGACGCCTACGAGGTCGAGCCGCACACCGCCTCCTTCCACCCCGACCGCAAGGGCGTGGTCATCGTCTGCACCGACGGGCTGTGGAACTACGCCGAGTCCGCCGAGCTGATGGCCGAGGTCACCCCGCCCGACGCCCGGACGCGGCCGCTGGAGTGCGCCCGGCAACTGCTGGCCCACGCCCTGGACGGAGGGGGCCACGACAACGTAACAGTGGCCGTACTGCCGTTCCCCCTGGCGCCCGAGGGGGCAGGATCGGCCTGAGGCCAGGGCGCCCACAGGGGGGATGCAACGCCGGTGCCCGCCCGGCACCGCGCGCCGGTCCGCCCCGGCGTGCCCCGGCACGGACGGAGTACCGAGGAGCGGATCAGATGGCCAACTTCTCCAAGACCGGCGGGCACCGGTTCACGGTCGACGTGTACCAGAACGCCCACCTGCCCGAGGGCGGGCGCGAGGTCGACGCGATCGTCACCGTCACCGCCACGGGCGGAGGAACCCTGGCCGGGACGCCCCTCGTTCCGGCCGTGCCCCACCAGTCGCCCACCGCGCACGGCCTGCGGCCCGCCGGCCCGGACGCGGCCGTGGTCGTCATGGTCGACTGCTCCGGCTCGATGGACTACCCGCCGACGAAGATGCGCAACGCCCGCGCCGCCACGGCGGCCGCCATCGACACCCTGCGCGACGGCGTGGCCTTCGCCGTGGTGGCCGGCACCCACCAGGCGAAGGAGGCCTACCCCGGCGGCGGGCGGCTCGCCCTGGCCGACGCCACCACCCGGCAGCAGGCCAAGGAGGCCCTGCGCAGGCTGACCCCGGGCGGCGGCACCGCGATCGGCACCTGGCTGCGCCTGGCCGACCGGCTGCTGGCGGCGTCCGAGGCGCCGATGCGGCACGGCATCCTGCTCACCGACGGCCGCAACGAGCACGAGGAGCCCGACGCCCTGCGCGCCTCCCTGGAGCACTGCGCGGGCCGGTTCACCTGCGACGCGCGCGGCGTGGGCACCGACTGGGAGGTCAAGGAGGTCACCGCCATCGCCTCCGCCCTGCTGGGCACCGCGGACATCGTGGCCGACCCCGCCGGGCTCGCCGCCGACTTCACGCGGATGATGGAGACCGCCATGGGCAAGGAGGTCGCGGACGTCGCGCTGCGCCTGTGGACGCCGCAGGGCGCCGAGGTGAAGTTCCTCAAGCAGGTCGCGCCCGCCCTGGAGTCGCTCACCGAGCGCCGCACCGACGCGGGCCCGCGCACCGGCGACTACCCCACCGGCTCCTGGGGCGACGAGTCGCGCGACTACCACCTGTGCGTGCGGGTGCCCGCCGCCGCGGTGGGCGAGGAGATGCTCGCCGCCCGGGTCTCGCTGGTGCTGCCCTCGCCTGACGGGGGCTCACCCCGCGTGCTGGCCCAGGGCCTGGTCCGGGCGGTCTGGACGGACGACCTGGCCGCGTCGACCTCCATCAACGCGCAGGTCGCGCACTACACCGGCCAGGCCGAGCTCGCCCGCTGCATCCAGGAGGGCCTGGACCTGCGCCGGGCCGGGGACCTGGACGGCGCGACGGCGAAACTCGGCCGCGCCGTCCGGCTCGCGAACCGCTCCGGCAACGAGGACACGGCGAAACTCCTCGCCAAGGTGGTGGACGTGGTGGATGCCGCGACGGGTACTGTGCGGCTGAAGACGAAGGTCACCGCGGAGGCGCAGATGACCCTCGAAACACGCTCGACGAAAACCGTACGGGTGAAGAAGTAGCGCCGGGCCCGGACGAGACGGGCACCGGCGACGACCGCAACGAACGGCACACGAGGGGGATCAACCGACATGCCGACCTGCCCGAACGGCCACCAGTCGACGGCCGAGGACTGGTGCGAGGTGTGCGGCCACCGCATGTCGGGGGCCCCGGACCGGTCCGCCCCCTCCGGTGCTCCGGGAGCCGGCGGCGCCGTCCCGCCACCGCCCTCCGCCCCGCCCGCCGGGCCGCCGCTGCCGCCCCCGGGCGGCCCGCAGGGCGCCCACGGCTACGGCTTCGGGCCGCCCACCGGCGGCCACGGCGAGGGCGCGCACCCCGGCGGCGGCCACACGGGGGACACCACCGTGCAGGCGGAGCTGTGCCCGCACTGCCGCACGCCCCGCGAGGCACAGGCGCCCTTCTGCGAGGAGTGCCGCTACAACTTCCTGACGCGCACGGGCGCCGCCTCCTTCGGACCGCCTCCGCCGCCGGCCCCGCAGGGGCTGCAGTCGGCGCCGCCGCCCCCGCCGCAGCACACCCAGCCGCCGCAGTCGTACGAGTACTACGGCTCACGTCCCTCACGGATCAACCGCCCGGCGGAGCCGCTCACTCCGGAGACGCACCCGGCCTCGCCGTACACCGACCCGGGCCGTCCGCAGTCCCCCTACGCGGACTCCCCCTACGCGGACTCCGCCGGGTCGCCCTACTCCGAGTCGCCGGCCTACGCCGACGGCCCCGACGGCGACTGGATGCTGCCGCCGCCCGGCACGCCCGCCGGGCCGCCCGCGCCGCCGTACGACTACGAGCGCGGGGCGACGGGCGGCGTGCCGGGGCAGCAGAGCGCGCCGGCCGGCTGGACGGCCGTCGTGGCGCCCGACCGCGAGTACTTCACGGCGATGATGAACCGCAGCGGCCCCGAGGCCGCCGGGCTCAACCTGCCCGCGTACTCCCCGGAGCTCCAGCTGCAGCTGACCGGGCCGCAGGTCACGGTCGGCCGGAAGCGGCACAGCACCGGCGAGTCCCCGGACATCGACCTGTCGCGCCCGCCGGAGGACCCGGGCGTCTCGCACCAGCACGCGATGTTCGTGCAGCAGCCGGACGGCGGCTGGGCGGTCGTCGACCAGGACTCCACCAACGGCACGACGATCAACGGCTCGGAGACGCCGATCCAGCCCTACGTGCCGGTGCCGCTGCAGGACGGCGACCGGGTGCACGTGGGGGCCTGGACGACGATCACGCTGCGCCGGGGCTGACGCCCGCCGGTCCCGCGGCGCCGCCCAGCGGCCACCGGTAGGGCCCGTCCGGATGGTCCAGCCAGGCCCACTGGGCGTCGTCCGCGACCGAGACGCCGTAGCGCTCCCGGCCCGGGCGGCCCAGGGCGCGCCACAGCTGGTGGGCGTCGCCCGGGTCCAGCACGCCCGCGGTCAGCGCCAGCAGGAAGCGGAAGCGGTCGCTCTGCAGCAGCCGGAAGGGCAGGCCCCGCACGCGCGGCACGGGCGCTGGCGCGGCGCCGCGCAGCGGGACGAAGTAGGCCGGGGTGCGCAGGAAGCGGCCCTCGGCGTGGGTGGCGTTCTTGACCCGCAGCGCGACCAGGCCGGTGGCGAGCGGGGCGAGGACCAGGCCGTCGGGCCGGGTCTGGGCGAGCCACGCCGGCGGCACCCGGCTGATCGCGCAGGTGGCCAGGATCCGGTCGAAGGGGGCGCGCCACGGGCAGCCGAACGCACCGTCGCCCGTGACGACCTCGGGGTGGAAGCCGGCCTCGGCCAGGCGGGCGCGGGCGGGCCCGGTGATCTCCGGGTCGAGGTCGACGGTGGTGACCTTGCCGTCGCCGAGGCGGTGGCAGAGCAGGGCCGCGTTGTAGCCGGTGCCCGCGCCGATCTCCAGGACGGTGTGGCCGTCCTGGACGTTCAGGGCGGCGAGCATCTTCGCCATGAGGGAGGGCTGGCTGCTGGAGGAGACCAGCTCGCCGTCCTTGACGTGGGTGGCGAGCGGCTCGTCGGCGTACGCGCCGACCAGCCAGTTCTCGCGGCGCAGGAGGTCGGAGTCGTCGCCGGAGAGGCGCTGGTAGCCGCCGACGACTCCGACGTAGTAGACGGGGACGAACAGCTCCCGGGGCACTTCGGCGAAGGCGCGCCGCCAGCGGGGGTCGGTGAGCTCGCCGGCTTCCTGCAAGCTCCTGACGAGCCCGGCCCGCAGTGCGGCGGAGAGCTCGGCGTCCCCTTTCCCGTGGGTACGGCTCTCATCGGTACGGCTCGCATGGGTACGGCCCATGCCTCCACTGTGCGCCGTGGCCGCCGGGCGGGCCAAAGGACCTACGTCCCCCGTCCTCGGCCGGTCCGTCTGAGACCATGGAGGGGTGATGGAGATTCCGCGCGGCACCCTTCAGGAACAGACCTTTTACGAGCAGGTCGGCGGCGAGGAGACCTTCCGGCGCCTGGTCCGCCGCTTCTACGAGGGCGTGGCCGGGGACCCGCTGCTGCGGCCGATGTACCCGGAGGAGGACCTCGGCCCGGCCGAGGAGCGCCTGGTGCTCTTCCTCATGCAGTACTGGGGCGGGCCGCGGACGTACAGCGAGAACCGGGGCCACCCGCGGCTGCGGATGCGCCACGCGCCCTTCACCGTGGACCGGGCCGCGCACGACGCGTGGCTGCGCCACATGCGCGACGCGGTGGACGAGCTGCAGCTCGCTCCGGAGCTGGAGAAGCAGCTGTGGAACTACCTGACGTACGCGGCGGCGTCGATGGTGAACACCAGCTCGTAAATCAGCCCGTCCGGCGATTGAGGACGAGCGCGTTCAGCGCGACAGGGGGACCAGGGGGCCGAAGCCCCCGGTTCGGGCCTGCTCAGGGTCAGGGCCTGCTCAGGGTCAGGGCCTGCTCAGGGTCAGGGCCTGCTCAGGGTCAGGGCCTGCTCAGGCAGGGGTGACCGTCAGCCCCGGCAGGCCGCCGGTCCGTACGGCGACCGAGCCGTACGGCGTGGTCAGGCGCAGCCACCCGGACGCCGCGAACAGCGCCACCGGCTCTTCCGGCGCGAGCGCCGTCCCCGCTGTCACCGCCGTGGCCGCCGTAGCCGTGCGGCCCGGGGCCTGGGCGGCCACCGCCGCCCGGGCGGGCCGCAGGAAGCCCAGCGACTGCGCCGCGTGCACGGCACGCAGCGGCAGCGCCGTGTCACCGAGCGTGCGGGACCAGATCTCGCGGCCGATGCGGTCGCGCTCGACGCGCGTGCGCCGGTGCTCGGGCAGGGCTTCGTCGCGCGCGCGGAACTCCGCGACCGCCGCCCCGACCGCGCCCCGCAGGGCCTCCTGGCCGGGCAGCCCCGGCACGCGCCGCCAGCCGCCGCGGGGCGGCAGCACCCCGGCCCAGGGCGGGCCGGTGACGGCGTCGGGGACGGTGATCTCCAGCTCGCCCGAGGGCGCGGCGGGCGCCGCGTCCAGGGCGTCGGCGAGCTGCCCGGCCGAGACGGTGACGTCCAGCGCCCCGCCGTGGGCCAGCCGGGCCGTGCGCACCGCCAGCACCTCGAAGGAGGGCGGGCGGCCGAAGACGCCGAGGACGCCGTCGCCGGCCTGCAGCCGGACGACGGCCGCCCGGTCGTAGTGGATCAGCCGGGCCAGGAAGGCGACCAGGTCGGCCGCCTCCCGGGCGTCGGCGAACCGCAGCCGGTGGCCGGGCGGAGGCTGGAGCCCCGTCATGCGGCGACGGCCTCCTCCGCGGCGTCGTCCCGGAACTCCTCCAGGAACATGCGCTCCTCGTCGGTGATCCGGCGCGGCCGGCCCGCCTCGAAGTCGAAGGGGACGACGACGGTGCTCGCGCGGACGTAGACGTGGTCCTCGTCCTTGACCTCGTAGGCGACGGTCAGGGATGCGGCGCCCACCCTGGTCACCCAGGTCTCCACGGTCACCGGGGCGTGCCGGTGCACCAGGGGACGCAGGTAGTCGATCTCGTGCCGGGCCACGACGGACCCGCCCTGGAACGACGTGCTCCCCTCCCCCGGCGCCAGCCGGAACATGAAGTCGATCCGTGCCTCTTCGAGGTAGCGGATGAAGACCGCGTTGTTGACATGGCCGAAGGCGTCCATGTCGGACCAGCGCAGGGGGCAGGAGTAGAGGTGACGCGCCACGGTCAGCCCCGGGTGAGCTTCTTGTAGGTGGCGCGGTGCGGACGGGCGGCGTCCGGGCCGAGGCGCTCGATCTTGTTCTTCTCGTAGGACTCGAAGTTGCCCTCGAACCAGAACCACTTGGAGTCGCCCTCGTACGCCAGGATGTGCGTGGCCACTCGGTCCAGGAACCAGCGGTCGTGGGAGACGACCACGGCGCAGCCCGGGAAGTCCAGCAGGGCGTTCTCCAGGGAGGAGAGGGTCTCGACGTCGAGGTCGTTGGTCGGCTCGTCGAGGAGGAGCAGGTTGCCGCCCTGCTTGAGGGTCAGCGCCAGGTTCAGGCGGTTGCGCTCACCACCGGAGAGCACGCCGGCCGGCTTCTGCTGGTCCGGGCCCTTGAAGCCGAACGCGGAGACGTAGGCACGGGAGGGCATCTCGACCTGGCCGACGTTGATGTAGTCCAGCTCGTCGGAGACGACGGCCCACAGCGTCTTCTTGGGGTCGATGTTGGAACGGCCCTGGTCGACGTAGGAGATCTTGACCGTGTCGCCGACGCGGATGTCGCCGGAGTCCGGGGTCTCCAGGCCCTGGATCATCTTGAACAGCGTGGTCTTGCCGGCGCCGTTCGGGCCGATGACGCCCACGATGCCGTTGCGCGGCAGGGTGAAGGACAGGTCGTCGATGAGGACCTTCTCGCCGAAGGCCTTGGAGAGGTTGTTGACCTCGACGACGACGTTGCCCAGGCGCGGGCCCGGCGGGATCTGGATCTCCTCGAAGTCCAGCTTCCGCATCTTCTCCGCCTCGGCGGCCATCTCCTCGTAACGGGCGAGGCGCGCCTTGGACTTGGCCTGGCGGCCCTTGGCGTTGGAGCGGACCCACTCCAGCTCTTCCTTGAGGCGCTTCTGGCGCTTGGCGTCCTTCTGGCCCTCGACCTTCAGGCGCGCGGCCTTGTTCTCCAGGTAGGTGGAGTAGTTGCCCTCGTAGGGGATGGCGCGGCCGCGGTCGAGCTCGAGGATCCACTCGGCGACGTTGTCCAGGAAGTACCGGTCGTGGGTGATCGCCACGACGGTGCCCGCGTACTTGGCGAGGTGCTGCTCCAGCCAGTTCACCGACTCGGCGTCGAGGTGGTTGGTGGGCTCGTCGAGGAGCAGCAGGTCGGGGGCCTCCAGCAGGAGCTTGCAGAGGGCGACGCGGCGCTTCTCACCACCGGAGAGGTTGACGACCGGCCAGTCGCCGGGCGGGCAGCCCAGGGCGTCCATGGCCTGCTCCAGCTGGGCGTCGAGGTCCCAGGCGTTGGCGTGGTCGAGCTCCTCCTGGAGCTTGCCCATCTCGTCGAGCAGGGCGTCCGAGTAGTCGGTCGCCATGAGCTCGGCGATCTCGTTGAACCGGTCGAGCTTGCCCTTGATCGCGGCGACGCCGTCCTGGACGTTCTCCAGGACCGTCTTGGACTCGTCGAGCTTCGGCTCCTGCATCAGGATGCCGACGCTGTAGCCCGGGGACAGGAACGCGTCGCCGTTGGACGGCTGCTCCAGACCGGCCATGATCTTGAGGACGGTGGACTTACCGGCACCGTTGGGGCCGACCACACCGATCTTCGCACCGGGCAGGAAGCTCAGCGTCACGTCATCGAGGATGACCTTGTCGCCGTGCGCCTTGCGCGTCTTGCGCATGGTGTAGATGTACTCAGCCAAGAGAAACCGTCCGGCAATCGAGAAGGGCCAATGTGCGGCTCCGCCGCGTGAGGGCAGATACACCCATCTTGCCGCACCGGACGCCCGGGGCGGAAACCCGATACGGACGCGGGCGGCTCGCGGGCCGCGGGCGGGCGGCCACCGGAGGGCGCGGAGGCCCTCCGGGCGCCCGGGGCGGGGGGCGTGGTGCCGCGCCGCGCGACTCCGGGGGGATGCCCGGGGGCCGCCCCGCCAGCCTGGGGAGATGCCCGGGGCCCGCCGCGCGGCCCGCGCGCCGGGGCTCATTCCCCGGAAGCCGCCCGCTCCCTGCGCAGCAGGTAGACCGCGCCGCTGCCGGCGACGATCAGGGCGATCGCTATCCCGGCGATCGTGGGCGTGGTGTTGCTGCCGCCGGTCGCGGCCAGGTCACCGTCGGCCCTGACCGCGGCCTTGCCGGTGCCGCCGCCCGCCGAGGCGGGGCTCATACGGGAGGCCAGGGTGGCCTTGGTGCCGCCGTCCCCGCCCTCACCGGCCGCCGCGGCGCCGGAACCGGCACCGTCTTCTCGCTGCCCGGCCGCCGTGCCGCCTCCGGCCGGGGGCGCGGCCGCGGTGGCCGCGAAGGTCGCGCAGTCCATGATCCCGGAGAAGGTCCTGGACAGCCCGCCCGGCCCCGTGATCGTGAACCGGTAGGCCCGGTCCTCGCCGACCTTCACCAGCGTGGTCTCGGAGCGGCCGGGGGCGACGGTGTGCGTCCGGCCGGCCAGCTCGTAGGTGAAGGGGGCGTCGCCCTGGTTGTCGGCGGTGACGTCGACGCCGCCCTTGGCGCAGTTCTTGCGGGCGGAGAGGGCGGGGGCCGCGCCCTTGGCCGTCCAGTGCGCGGTGGCGCCCGCGGAGACCATGCTCTCGCTGGAGCCGGCCAGGATCTGCGTCTGGGTGGTGGTGTGGTCGCCGACGAAGACCCGGCCGACGGGGACCTTGGCGGCGCCCGAGGCCTTCAGCGACATGGACCCGTCGGGGGCGCCCGCCGGCACGTCCACGTAGAACTCGCCGCCGTTGCCCGTGGCCGCGACCGGCTTGCCGTCCTTGTCGACGATCTTCACGCCCCGCTCCGCGGCATCACCCGAAGGCGTGATGGTGACACTGCTCGCCGTGGTCCGCACGGTGACCGGGCCGAGCTTGCGGCCGGGCTTGCCGGAGAGCGCCGAGGGGGTCAGGGTCAGCGACGCCTCGGGCTCCTCGACGTCCTTGGCGGTCTTGTAGAGGTAGTCGGCGAGCTTCGCGGCCGCGGGGTCCTTGGCGTCGACCTTGGCCGAGTCCGAGTACCGCCAGATGGCGACCTGGGTGCCGGCGGCGGCGGTGTTCGCGTCGAGCGGGCCCGAGCCGGCGTCCTTGGCGAGCGCGGCGAGGTCGTTGACCTGCGGGTAGGAGTGCTGCAGGATCCAGCGGATCTTCCCCGCGTCCTTGTTGGCGTGCAGGGAGGACTCGGCCGCGCCGGCCTCGCGGTAGCGGGCGCCGTTCACGGTGTTGGTGAGGATGTCGACGCAGTACGTCTGCAGCGAGCCGCCGCCGTCGACCTTCATCTCGAACAGGCCCGCCGGGATCTCGGCCGTCCGGCGCCGGTCGTGCACCACGACGCCCGACCCGGCGGTGATGCTGCCGAGCGTGGCGGTGACGCCCCCCGGGCTCTGCGGCGCGTCGTCCGCGGCGGCGGGGCCCGCCGCGGCTATCGTGCCCACCGCGGCCAGTCCCGCCGCCAGGCAGGCTGCGGCAAGGCGGGCTACTCCCCGCCCCCTGACAGAAATCATCGACTTCCTTCCGGGCGAACGCAGATCCAGTCGGCGCGCCTCGCCACCGAACTCAAGACTCAGAAGCCCCCGTTGCACGCTGTCGCTCGCAGCCGATGACACGTCGCCGCGGCCCCCCGTTGCACGTTGCTGTGAACGTGATCTTAAGGAGCGGGCGGAGCGCCATCCCCACGCGAGGGGCCGCTCAATCGATCCGAATCGGAATCGTTACCAGCGGGCCGCGGCCCGACCTGGCAATATCGATAAATCGCCGGGACAAACCGGCTGTTTCAGAACGGTGCGGCCACGGCGCCGACGGCCTCACCGGCCGGATCCGGAACGGCCGGCGAGGCCGGAGCGGCCGCTTCCGCCGGCAGCGGCTTCGCCGGGGAGACCCTGCGGAAGACCGACGTGCCCCGGCTCAGGTCGTGGCCGATCGACACGGCGTCAATGTCCGCCGACACCCACCGCTTTCCCTCGCGCTCCTCCTCGCGGATGCGCAACTTGCCCTGGACCACGACCGGTTCCCCCACGCCGAGCGACGCCACCACGTTGGCCGCGAGCGCGCGCCACGCCCACACGGTGTAGAAGCTCGTGTACGCGTCCGCCCACTCCTCCTTGGCCCGGTCCCAGCGGCGCACCGACGCCGCCAACCGGAACCGGGAGGACGGCGAGCCGTTCGCCGCCTCCCTGAAGTCCGGCTCCGTCGCGACGTTTCCCACGACCGTCACCAGCGTCTCGTTCATACGGATCCCCCCCGTTTTCGCGTTTCCGTTCGCGCTCTCGTTCGTGCGCTTCGTGGAGCCATGCTGCCGCCGTTCGCGAGATCCCGCCGAGGGCTGTGGACGACGGAGCGTTTGTGGACAACTCCGTCACCCCTTGGGGGCATCCGGTGCGCCCCCCCCCCCGCGGGCCTCCCTCACGCCTCCCCGGCCGCGATCACGTACTGCGCCCGGACTTCCTGATACCGCAGCAGCTCCGCGGCGACCGGCTCCAGCACCCGCTCCCGCCCGCAGCCCGCCGCGGCGTTCCGCAGCCGCCGCTCCGTCTCCAGCCCGTAGCGGCGGGCCGGTCCCCGCGCCATCGCCCGGCAGCACCAGGCCAGGGCAGGGCCGCTCGCGACGGCGCCGGCCAGCAGGAGCGCGGGGATCCACCACTCACCGCCCCAGACGCCGGTCAGCAGGCCCACCAGCCACGCCGCGGTGAGCACCTGCAGCGCCGACAGCACCCACTGCACCGCGGCGGCCACCGCCCACCAGCCGGGCCGGACCGGCCGTGCGGGGCCGCCCGCACGCGCCCGCCGCCCGCCGATGATCCAGCCGCCCGCCCGGCCTCCCGTACGTCCGCCGTCGCGCTCGCACGCCTCCGGCGACCCGGCCTGGCGTCCCACGCTCGTGCACCAGGCGCTCGCCCGGCGCGCCCCGGTGCGCCACATGCCCGGGCGTCCCGGCCCTGCGGCGGCCATCGCGGCGGCAGCGGCGGCGGAGGCCGCGTCAAGGGCCTCCGCGAGGCCCTCGGCCCCGCGCCGCGCCGCCTCGCGCACGGCCAGGGACCAGGGCTCGGGAAGCCCCGTGGACGCCTCGTAGGCGAGGGCGCGGACGGCCTGCTCCACGAGCGGACGGGAGACGGCGCGGCATACGGAGGGGGCGGCGCCCGCCTGGGGCTCAGTGACTACCTCATCAGGCACTCTTGACTCAGCGATCGCACCAGAACCATTGACCCCACCCGTCACCTTCCGTCCCACCCTCCCCCGTACATACCACCGATGCGCCCTCTTCCAGGGCGTCCCGCACGCCCGTCCGGCGTCCCGCAGCCACCCGCGTTCCGCCGCGAGGCCCGCCGCCTGCGCCCCCACCGCCTCGGCCAGCCGGTCCTCGAACTCGTGCCGGGCCGACTCCGTGAGTCCCGGCCGCCCGTCGGCGACGTACGCGCTCCGCAGCCGCGCCGAGACCCCGTCGACGTCGGCCGTCAGCCTGCGCAGGGCGGCGCCGCGCGAGGCGGTGAACCGGCCGAGGCTCTCGCGCAGTTCCCCGACGCCGTCGCCGGTGAGGGCGGACAGGGCCAGCACCTCGGCGCCCGGTTCGCCGTGCTCGCCGAGGGCGATGCCGTCGTCGTCCAGGAGCCGCCGCAGGTCGTCGAGGACCTGGTCGGCCGCGTCCGTGCCCAGCCGGTCGGTCTGGTTGAGGACGATGAACGACACCTCGGCGTAGCCGGCGAGCGGCCGCAGGTAGCGCTCGTGGAGGACGGCGTCCGCGTACTTCTCGGGGTCGACGACCCAGATCACCGCGTCGACGAGCCCGAGGAGCCGGTCGACCTGCTCGCGGTGGCCCGGGGAGGCCGAGTCGTGGTCGGGCAGGTCGAGCAGGACGAGCCCGTTGAGGGCCGGGTCGTACGGGCGGACCGGCTGCCTCCGCGAGCGGGCGGGGATGCCGAGCCGGTCGAGCACGCCGTCCGCGCGCTCGGGCTCCTCCGTCCACACGCAGGCCACGGGCGCGGCGGTGGTGGGGCGGCGGACGCCCGCCTCCGAGAGCTGGGCCCGGGCGAGCGCGTTGAAGAGCGTGGACTTGCCGCTGCCGGACGCGCCGGCGATGGCGACGACGGTGAGGTCGAGGGGGTGCCGCTGCCGTGCGACGGCCTCGTCCAGTACGCGTCCGGCCTCGGCGAGCGTCCGCCGGTCCAGCCGGGCGCGGGAGAGGGCGACGAGCTCGCGCAGGGCGTCCAGGCGCGGCCGGAGGAGGGTGGCGCCGGGGTGCGGCGCGGGCGCGGACGGGGGGCGCGGGAC
>NZ_JBPQTW010000114.1:0-22098 GCF_051386535.1 Streptomyces sp. URMC 127 | reverse complement strand
GGGGTTGTGATGACTGGGGGGCGGACGGAGTCGGCGGCAGTGGGCGGCCGCGGCCTTCGATCGTCACCGTCGTGCCGCCCGGGGCGATCAGGACGCGCGCCCGCCACGGCCCCTCCGGCTCGCGCGACGCGTCGACCTCGACCACGACCGTCGTGGTCTGCCCGGGCTGCAGCACCCCGCCCGGTTTGCCGAGCCGCAGCCAGGCCGCGTCCGCCGTCATCGACCAGGTGACCGCCCGGCCGCCGCTCGCCGTGAGCGTGACGATCGTGGCGGTGCCGCTCGGCCGGGCGCTGACCGTCAGCCGGCCGGGGCCGGGCGGCGCCGGATCGCCGGGGGCGGCCGGGCCGCCCGGGGCGGGCGGCGGCGCGGCGGTGTCACCGGCCGGGGACGGCGCGACGCTGCCGGACGCCGGCGGCGCCACCGGCCGGCCGTCGGGGCCGATGACGGCGACCGACACCTCGGTGACCAGGCGCCCCGGCGCGCTCCCCGTGCTGCCGACGGGCCGCGGGGCGGCACCGGGCCCCCGGTAGGGGCGCTCGCTCACCGTGCCGGTCTCCTTCGAGGAGACGGCCGCGGCGCCGGGCTGCGGCTCCCCCGTCTCCGGCGCGCCGTGCCACGCGGCCCACAGGGCGAGCACGGGCGCCGCGACGACGGTGACGACGACGGTCGTGGTGACGGCCCGGCTGCGCAGGCGGCCGCGCCGCGCCGTACGGTCCTTGGGCTCGACGGGATAGCCGCGCCGGTCGAAGCGCGGCACCGCGGCCGCGTGGGCGCCGCGCTGCCGGCCCGCGCCCGCCGCGGACAGCATCGCGGCGTACGCGTCGGATCTGGGGGCTTCGAGGACGGGCAGCGGGGCGGAGGACGCGGCCGTGCCGGGCCAGGGCTCGCCGGCGGTGGCCCGCTCGGCGGTGCGGCGGCAGTCGGCGCAGTCGTCGACGTGCCGGACGAGCTCGCGCCGCAGGGCCGCGCCGAGCAGGACCTGGGTGTCGCCCGAGAAGCGGGCGACGACGGGGCAGCGGCCGGACTCCACGACGGCCAGGGCGGTGCGCGTGCGCTCGACCTCGCAGGCGGCGGAGGACAGCAGGGCCCGCGCGGCGTCGGTCTCCAGGCCGAGGACGGCGGCGACCTCGGAGGCGGCCAGGCCGTGCCGGACGGCCAGTTCGAGCGCTTCGCGCTGTTCGGCGGTGGTCCCGGCGGCCTCCGGCCAGGCGAGGAGGGCCAGCTCGGCCTGCCGCCGCGGGTCGGGCAGGTCGGGCGGGTCGAGCGCGGCGGCGGCCCCGGCGCCTCCGCTGCCGGGCCCGGTCGCGCGGGAGGCGACGAGGCGGCGCAGGCAGGCCCAGCGGGCGAGGGCGTAGAGCCAGGGGCGCAGTTCCTCGTCGGCGGGGGCGCGGTCGGCGCGCTTCTCGGCGAGGGCGAGGACCTCTCCGAGGGCGGCGGTCGCGGCGTCGTGCTCGCACAGGACGGACAGGCAGTAGGTCCAGAGCCCGTCGAGGTGGGGGTCGTACCGCAGGGGCGGCTGCTGGGCGAGGGTCGCGGCGGGGGAGGCCGCCGACGTCTCACCCGCCGCCCCCGCCTCATATCCCGGCTGCGCGGTCTGATTGTCCCGAGGCGCGCGGGCCTCGCGCGGCGCACCGCGGTGTGCGCGATGCGCGCCGGTGGCGTGCGGGCGGTGCTCTGGCCTCCTGGTCATCATCCCGGCGACGGTAGGCGGGTGACGGGCCGTTGCTGCCGCTGCCGACGCAGGTTTAACCCATTCGGGTGATGTTCTCCCACAAAATGGGGACACTGCCGCGCCGTTCCTCCTGTGTTTGCGGGGAGAGGGGCTACGGACAGCAGGAACAGCGCGAAGGGACGGCTTCCGGGTTCTGGTAAAAGGCCGCGTCGCGGAGGGCCGCCGCAAGGACCCGGGCGGGCCGGACGGAGACCGGGCGGGCACCGGGCGCACGGGATTGTCAGTGGCCCCCGCTACGGTGGCTCGCATGGCTGCCCGTACCGCACGCTCGTCCGCCAAGGACCGGCCCTCCTACCGCTGCACCGAGTGCGGCTGGACCACGGTGAAGTGGCTCGGCCGCTGCCCCGAGTGCCAGGCGTGGGGCACGGTCGAGGAGTTCGGCGCGCCCGCGGTGCGCACGACCGCGCCCGGCCGCGTGTCCGCCGCGGCGCTGCCCATCGGCCAGGTCGACGGCCGGCAGGCCACCGCGCGCAGCACGGGCGTGGATGAGCTCGACCGCGTCCTGGGCGGCGGTCTCGTGCCCGGCGCGGTGGTGCTGATCGCGGGCGAGCCGGGGGTGGGCAAGTCGACGCTCCTGCTGGACGTGGCGGCGAAGGCCGCCTCCGAAGAGCACCGCACGCTCTACGTGACGGGCGAGGAGTCGGCGAGCCAGGTGCGCCTGCGGGCGGACCGCATCGGCGCGATCGACGACCACCTCTACCTGGCGGCGGAGACGGATCTGGCGGCCGTGCTCGGCCACCTCGACACCGTCAAGCCGTCCCTGCTGATCCTGGACTCGGTGCAGACGGTGGCCTCTCCGGAGATCGACGGCGCGCCGGGCGGCATGGCGCAGGTGCGCGAGGTGGCGGGCGCCCTGATCCGGGCCTCGAAGGAGCGGGGCATGGCCACGCTCCTGGTCGGTCACGTCACCAAGGACGGGGCGATCGCGGGGCCGCGCCTGCTGGAGCACCTGGTCGACGTGGTGCTGAGCTTCGAAGGCGACCGGCACGCCCGGCTGCGGCTGGTGCGCGGCGTGAAGAACCGCTACGGGGCCACGGACGAGGTGGGCTGCTTCGAGCTGCACGACGAGGGCATCACCGGTCTGGCCGATCCGAGCGGCCTGTTCCTCACCCGCCGCGACGAGCCCGTCCCGGGCACGTGCCTGACGGTGACGCTGGAGGGGCGCCGCCCGCTGGTGGCCGAGGTACAGGCGCTGACGGTCGATTCGCAGATCCCCTCGCCCCGCCGCACGACGTCCGGCCTGGAGACGTCGCGGGTGTCGATGATGCTGGCGGTGCTGGAGCAGCGGGGCCGGATCAGCGCGCTCGGCAAGCGGGACATCTACAGCGCGACGGTGGGCGGCGTGAAGCTGTCGGAGCCCGCGGCGGACCTGGCGGTCGCGCTGGCCCTGGCCAGCGCCGCCAGCGACACTCCCCTGCCGAAGAACCTGGTGGCGATCGGCGAGGTGGGCCTGGCCGGCGAGGTCCGGCGGGTCACGGGCGTGCAGCGGCGGCTGGCGGAGGCGGCCCGGCTGGGCTTCACGCACGCGCTGGTGCCGGGCGATCCGGGGAAGGTGCCCAGCGGCATGCGCGTCCTGGAAGTGGCGGACATAGGCGAGGCGCTTCGCGTGCTCCCCAAGCGGGTACCCCGGGAGAACCGGCGCCGAGCCGGGTCGGACGCCCCGGCCGGGGAGAGCCCCGTCGGCCCTGTTCAAGCGTGAGGGGGCCCTCTTTAATAGGCTGGAGGCCCGAACACGCCAGTAGACTTTGCCCTGGTCTCGCCCGTACGTACGGAAAGCAGTGCGGAAAGCAGGGCGGGCTGCGGCACCGTTGACCTTGCGACCGGAGGAGTGCAGTGGCAGCCAACGACCGGGCATCGGGCCCCGGCAAGGCCGGGGGTTCCTCCGGTGCCGACGGTCTGATGCGCGCCTCGCTGAGCGCCGTCGCGCCCGGCACGGCCTTGCGCGACGGCCTTGAGCGCGTCCTCCGCGGCAATACGGGCGGCCTGATCGTCCTGGGCATGGACAAGACGGTGGAGTCCATGTGCACGGGCGGCTTCGTCCTGGACGTGGAGTTCAGCGCCACGCGCCTGCGCGAGCTGTGCAAGCTGGACGGCGCCCTGATCCTCGACAAGGACATCACCAAGATCGTGCGGGCGGGCGTGCAGCTCCTGCCGGACGCGTCGATCCCCACCGAGGAGACCGGCACCCGGCACCGCACGGCGCAGCGCGTCTCCATCCAGTGCGGCTTCCCCGTGGTCTCGGTCAGCCAGTCGATGCGCCTGATCGCCCTCTACGTGGGCGGTGAGCGGCGCGTCCTGGAGGAGTCCGGGGCGATCCTCTCGCGGGCCAACCAGGCCCTGGCCACCCTGGAGCGCTACAAGCTCCGGCTGGACGAGGTCGCGGGCACCCTCTCCGCCCTGGAGATCGAGGATCTGGTCACGGTCCGCGACGTGACCGCGGTCTGCCAGCGCCTGGAGCTGGTCCGCCGCATCGCCACGGAGATCGCGGAGTACGTGGTGGAGCTGGGCACCGACGGCCGCCTGCTCTCCCTGCAGCTGGACGAGCTGATCGCCGGCGTCGAGCCCGAGCGCGACCTCGTCGTGCGGGACTACGTCCCGGAGCCCACCGCCAAGCGCACCCGTACGGTCCCCGAAGCCCTGTCCGAGCTGGACTCCCTCACCCACCCCGAGCTGCTCGAACTGCCCATCGTGGCGCGCGCCCTGGGCTACAGCGGCTCCCCCGAGACGCTGGATTCCGCGGTGTCGCCGCGCGGTTACCGCCTGCTGGCGAAGGTGCCGCGGCTGCCCGGCGCGATCATAGAGCGGCTGGTCGACCACTTCGGCGGGCTGCAGAAGCTCCTGGCCGCCAGCGTGGACGACCTGCAGACGGTCGACGGGGTCGGCGAGGCCCGCGCCCGCTCGGTCCGCGAGGGGCTGTCGCGCCTGGCGGAGTCCTCGATCCTGGAGCGGTACGTGTAGCCTCCGGCGGTTCGCCGGTCTCCGGGCCGTTCTCCGGTCGCCGGTCTCCGGGCCGTTCTCCGCGCGGAGTGCGGGGTTCCTGCACGGCTCCGGCAGCGCTACGAGGCGCCGGGGCGGCGCGGTCGCCGCGCCTTCGCCGCCCCGCCCCCGCGTCAGTCGCGGTCCTCACGTCAGTCGCTGTCCAGCGCGAATTCCACCTTTTCGGTGACCCCGGCAATTCTGACCTCGGCCCGGTACTTGCCGTTGCCCGCCGTTCCGTCGCCGGAAGGCGTCGCACAGCGCGGGGCACTGCGCTTACGGTCCCATTCCACGGTGCGCTTCGTCTCACCCGAACCGGGGAGCTCCACAAGCACCGGTCCCGTGGCGCGCGGGCAGTCGTCGGACGCCCACACGCGGTCGTCGCCGTCGATATGCGTGATCTTCAGAATGGCGGCCGTCGCACCGAAGTTGACCTTGCAGGCGCTGCTGCCGGAGTTCTTCACCACGATCTCGAACTTCGGCTTCTCGCCCGGCCTGTAGGAGTCCTTGACGCTGCGGATCGCAAGCCGCACCGCGCCCGGCGAGCAGTCGGGCAGGGGCGAGCCGACCGGGACGGCCTTGCCGTCGCCCGTGCCGAGGGCGCCACCGCCGCCGGTCCCCGTCGTACCACCGCCGCCCGTGCCGGCACCGCCGGTCCCGGACGCGCCGCCGGTGCCGGAGCGGTCGTCGCCGCTGCCGCCGGAACCGCCGGAGCCGCCGCTGCCCGACTCGCCGCGCCCGCCGGGGCGTTGGCTGTAGTGCGGGCCGGAGGGCACCGGTCCGGGGGTGATGGTGGTGCTGTCGCCCGGGTTCTTTCCGTCCGTGCCCTTGCTCTGGTTGTCGCCTGAGCCTCCGTCACCCCCGAGGGTGACGAACCAGAGCACCAGCAGAACGAGAAGGCCGAGCAGGCCAAGCGCAACTGCCCTCCGCCGCCAATAGATGGAGGAGGGAAGCGGCCCGATCGGATTGCGCAGTGATCCCACGCGAAGACTCTACGAGACATCGGCGGGGGCACCAGCCCCTACCCGCCGGGTGGGTGCCGGATTTTCTCATCATCGGCCCGGCGCGGGCCCGTTTCCCCTTGCCGCCGTCTGACGAAAGTCGGACGGTGTGCATGCCGATAGCCCGGTGTGGCGCGGAAGTGACGGACCGTAGGCTCCCGGGACCATGAACACCGTGGACAACGACCTCTATCGCGACGTCACCGAATTCGCCCGCTCCACACCGGAGTGGGTGCACACGCTTGCGGAAATCGGAACGGAGGCCGGGCTGTTGCTGCTGATGGCCGTGGCCGTCGCCGTCTGGTGGCACAACCGGCGCTCCGGGGCGCGCGGCGTCGCGCTCGCGCTGCTCGTGCCGGTCACGACGGCGATCGCGTACGGGATCAGCGAGGTCCTCAAGAGCATGGTGGACGAGGAGCGGCCCTGCCGGGCGGTCCGCGGCGCGGTCACGTCACTGGCGGCCTGCCCGCCGCACGGCGACTGGTCCTTCCCGAGCAACCACGCCACGCTCGCGGCGGCCCTCGCGACCGGGATCTTCCTCGCCCGGCGGGCGCTCGTGTGGGCCGTCCTGCCCATGGCGCTGCTCGTCGCCTTCTCCCGGGTGTTCCTCGGCGTGCACTACCCGCACGACGTGGCCGCGGGCCTGCTGCTCGGCGCGGCCGTGGCGCTGCTCGGCGCGCTGCTGCTCGTACGGGCCGCGACGAGAGTGGTGGAGCGGGCGGAGCGGGGGCGGCTGCGGGTGCTGGTGAAGGCGTAGGGCGGGTGGCCGGCGGTCACTGCGCGGGGCGCGTCCACTCCGTCTTGTGGCCGAACCCCTGTCCGTTGTCGATCAGGCGCAGCCAGGAGGGGCGCAGCTCCCACAGGTCGGTGCGCTCCATCGCCTGCCGGAGCCGGTCGTTGTGGTCGACGTACGGGAAGCGCTCGCTGTACGCGCGCCAGGCGGCCTCGCGCTCCGTGCCCTCCAGACGGCGGCAGGTGCCGCGGCCTTGAATCCCCGTCAGGGCCGTCCACACCTGGCCGTCGCGCTGGGCGGTGAAGGCGACGCCGGAGCCGCCGGCGAGGGCGCGGCCGTGGCGGGTGGTGACCGAGGTGACGAAGAGCAGGGCGGTGTCGTCGCCGTCGGCGAGGGCGTAGAGCACCGCGCACGCCTGCGGGCCGTCGTCGTCGGCGTAGGCCAGGGTCAGGGTCGAGTGGGCGTCGAGCGCCGCCCGGATGTCACGCGGCGGCCGCGGGGTGCTCTCGCTCATGCCCTCTATTGCACCGTGCGGGGGGCCTGGCGGCCAGCGGGGGGGGTACGACGGCGGTGCGCGGGCATGCCGCCGGACCCTCGCCGTGGTGGTTTCTCGCCGTTGCGGCGGAGTGAAGGCCCCGGTCCCGCCCTTTCACCGTTTCCTCGGGGGCAAGCCCCCGAGCCCCCAGGGCCCGGGCTCGGGTCGGCTCAGGCGTTCGGCTGAGAGGTCGCCACCAGGCCCGCCTCGTAGGCGACGATTGCCGCCTGGACCCGGTTGGCGGCGCCCAGGTGGTCGAGGACCGCGCTCACGTAGCCCTTCACCGTGCCTTCCACCAGGTGCAGCCGCCTGCCGATGCCCGCGTTCGGCAGGCCCTCGCCGAGCAGGGCGAGCACCTCGCGTTCGCGGGTGGTCAGCCCGGCGATCCGGGCGCGGGCGGCGGCCCCGCGGCTCAGCCGCTCGCCGCCGAGTTCGGCGATGACGTGCCGGGCGACCTTCGGGGAGAGGTACGCGCCGCCGTCCGCGACCGCGCGGACGCCGGTCATCAGTTCGTAGGGGTCGCCGGACTTCAGGAGGAAGCCGGTGGCGCCCCCGCCGAGGGCGCGGGAGATGTAGGCGTCCTCGGAGAAGGTGGTGAGGATGGCGACGGCCGTACCGGGCGCGGTCCGGCGGATCTCCTCGCACGCGGCGAGGCCGTCCGTGCGGGGCATGCGGATGTCGAGCAGGGCGACGTCCGGCCGGTGGGCGAGGACCGCTTCGACGGCCTCGCGGCCGTCCGCCGCCTCCGCGACGACCTCGATGCCGGGGTCGGCGGACAGGATCGCGCAGACGCCGGCGCGGATCATCGCCTCGTCGTCGGCGACGAGGACCTTGACGGCGCGGCCCGTACCCGCGTTCACCTGAGCCATTCCTTCTCCTCCTGCTCCTCCTGTTCCACGACGCCGGCGGCTCCGGCTCGCGGTATGCGGCTCTTCGCGACGAGGTGCCCGTCGCGGAAGCAGAGCCGGAAGTGGTCGACGCTGACGAAGAGTTCGCCGCTCGCCCGGTAGTAGCGGCACTCCGCGCCGGCGGGCGGGGCGCCCGGGGCCCGGTCGGCCGGCGGGTCGGCGACCTGCCGGTCCGGGAGGTGAGGCGCGACGTCGGCGTACGGCGCGCCGAGGCGCAGGGCCGCGTAGTCGGCGGGCTTGAGCACGGAGTGGGCCTTGACGTAGGCGTACCAGCCGAAGGCCCCGGCGACGAAGACGGCGCCGGTGGCGGCCGCGACGGCGAAGGGCACGGCGAGCCGCCGCCGTGCGGTGCGCCGGGCGTCCGCGAGCGCGTCGGGGCGCGCCCCGCCCCCGGCCTGCCCGCCGACGGCCGGAAGAGCGCCCGGAAAGGCGGCCGGAAAAGCGGCCGGAAAAGCGGCCGTCAGGCCGGGCCCCGGCTCGTGCGGCAGCCGCGCGCTCACCGTGAACCCGCCGCCGTCCGCGCAGGCCCCGGCCGTGAACTCGCCTCCCGCGAGTGCCACCCGCTCCCGCAGGGCCAGCAGTCCCGTACCGCTCCCGGCCGCGGAGGACGCGCCGCCCGCCGGGGCGGGTCCGCTGACGACCGTCACCGCGGGTCCGCTGACGACCGTCACCAGGGTCTCCCGCGGCCCGGTGTCCACGGTCACGGTGACCTCCGCCCCGGGCGCGTGCTTGGCCGCGTTCGTCAGCGCCTCCTGGACGACGCGGTACGCGGCCCGCTCGGCGAGCGGCGGCAGCGCCGCCCCGCCGCCCAGCCGGGCCCGTACGGGCAGGCCGGAGGCGGCCGCGCGGTTCACGAGGGCGGACAGCGAGTCGTCCGGCGGGGCCAGCGGCGCGGGGCCGGGCGGGCCGACGTCCCGGAGGACGCCGATGATGTCGCGGAGCCGGTCCGTCGCCGACGCGGCGGCCTCGCGCAGCTCGGCGGCGGCCGCCCGGTGCGTCGCGCCGAGGCCGGGCGCGACCTGCAGGGCGCCGGCGCGCAGGGCGATGAGGCTGAGTTCGTGGCCGAGGGAGTCGTGCATGTCCTGGGCGATGCGGGCGCGCTCGCGCAGCCGGGCCCGGTCCGCGACGATCTCCTGCTCGCGCTCCAGCTGCGCGGCCCGGCTCCAGCCCGCGGCGACGAGCTCGCGCGCCTGGCGCCGGTAGCGGCCGGCCAGCCAGGGGAAGACCGCGCCGAAGAGCAGCGTGCCGATCAGAACCAGCCATTCGACGACGGGGTCGTTGTGGCGGATGAGGACGAGCACCGTGCCGGCGGCCGCGACGGCCGGGAAGGCGTACAGCGCGGGGCGCGTCCGGTCCGAGCGGCGGCCGAGCAGGAAGGCGAGGACGGACAGGGCGGGCCCGTAGGAGAGGGTGAAGAGCGACGGCGACGCGGCGAGGCCCAGCCCGGCGGCGAGGCCGAGCGCGAGCACGGGCCGGGCGCGGGAGACGGCCACGGCGGCGGCGAGGACGGCTGCTCCGGCCGCGGTCTGCCACCAGGGCCGGGGGGCGTTCAGGCCGAGCAGGTCGGCTGCGGCGCCGGGCGCGGCGAGCGCCGCCCACAGCAGCGCGCCGGGCAGGGCCCTGCGTATCAGGGCGGTGGTCGTGCGGCGGCTCACCGGCCCGACGGTACAAGCCGGCCCCGTCCGCGCGCTTCTGACGAAAGTCAGACGAAAGTCAGGTGCGAGGGGCCCGGCGCGTTTCTCCGCCGTACGCCGCCGTGCCAGGATCGGAAGCGCCATGACTGTCACAGACCGCACCACCACCGCCGCCCTGCCCGAGGCCCTTGCCGGGACGTTCGCCGAGCCCCTGCCCGGCGTGCTCCCCGGCGCGCTCCACGGACCGGTCATCGACTGGTTCGACGCGCACGCCCGCGACCTGCCCTGGCGGCGTCCGGAGGCCGGCGCGTGGGGCGTGATGGTCAGCGAGTTCATGCTGCAGCAGACGCCGGTCAGCCGCGTCCTGCCGGTGTACGAGCAGTGGCTCGCGCGCTGGCCGCGCCCGGCGGACCTGGCGGCCGAGCCGCCCGGCGAGGCGGTGCGCGCCTGGGGCCGGCTCGGCTACCCGCGGCGGGCGCTGCGGCTGCACGGCGCCGCGGCGGCGATCGCGGAGCGGCACGGCGGCGAGGTGCCGAGCGACCACGCCGAACTGCTGGCGCTGCCGGGCGTCGGCGAGTACACGGCGGCGGCGGTGGCCTCGTTCGCGTACGGGCAGCGGCACGCGGTCCTGGACACCAACGTGCGCAGGGTGTTCGCGCGCGCCGTGAGCGGCGCGCAGTACCCGCCGAACGCGACAACGGCGGCCGAGCGCAAGCTGGCCCGGGCCCTGCTGCCGGAGAGCGAGCCGGTCGCCGCCCGCTGGGCCGCGGCGACGATGGAGCTGGGCGCGCTGGTGTGCACGGCGCGCACGCCGGTCTGCGGGCGCTGCCCGATCGCCGAGCGGTGTGCCTGGCGGGCCGCGGGGTCCCCGGCCCACGACGGTCCGCCGCGCCGTGGCCAGAGCTACGCGGGGACGGACCGGCAGGTGCGCGGGAAGCTGCTGGCGGTGCTGCGGGAGGCCCTGGAGCCGGTGCCGCAGGTGGTGCTGGACGCCGTGTGGGACGAGCCGGTGCAGCGGGCGAGGGCTATGGACGGTCTGGTGGCCGACGGGCTGGTGGAGCCGCTGGAGGACGGGACGTACCGGCTGCCGCTCGGGTAGCGCGCACCCCGGGCGGCATCAGCCGGACCGGCCCGCCTCAGGCGTTACGGCCCACAGCGGCCCGCAGCGGAAGCCCGCCGCACGACCGTCACACAGCCGTCATGCGGGCCGGGCCGCAAGGCCCGCCGTGACCTGCCGAAAGGCCCTCCCGAACAGGACAGAGCCCCCTTTTCACGCCCTACCGCCCCCACCGCCGAGGCGCTGTTACACAACCTATGGACAGCTGTGCACCAGCCGCAGTGCTGCCGCACATCACGTTGCAACAGCGCCTCCGTAGCGTCCTTCTCGTGCTGGTCGACCACCAGCGTGACGCGGGGATGCAAGCGGAATGGAGGCTGCGAGATGGCCAGCAGCGGCAAGGTTCTGGACTTCGAGGAGTACGTGCGCAACCGTCAGGACGCGCTCCTGCGCAGCGCCCGCCGTCTCGTGCCGGACCCGATCGACGCGCAGGACCTCCTCCAGACCGCTCTGGTGCGCACCTACGGCCGCTGGGAAGGCATAGCGGACAAGTCGCTGGCCGACGCCTACCTGCGCCGTGTCATGATCAACACTCGTACGGAGTGGTGGCGCGCCCGCAAGCTCGACGAGGTGCCCACCGAGCAGCTCCCCGACGCCAGCGTCGAGGACGGCACGGAGCAGCACGCCGACCGCGCGCTGCTGATGGACGTCCTGGGTGTCCTCGCGCCCAAGCAGCGCAGCGTCGTCGTGCTGCGACACTGGGAGCAGATGAGCACCGAAGAGACCGCGGAGGCGCTCGGCATGTCGACCGGAACGGTCAAGAGCACGCTGCACCGGGCCCTGGCCCGGCTGCGTCAGGAGCTGGAGAGCCGCGACCTGGACTTCCACGCCCTCGAGCGCAACGAGCGGGGGCAGGAACGGTGCGCAGCCTGAAGAAGGCGGCTCCCCCCAGGCCGGTTCTGATCACCGGCGGTACGGTCACCGCGCTGGCCGCTGCCGCCGGTCTTCTGCTTGCCGGGTGCAATGCGGGCAGCGAGGGCGTGCGCAAGGAGGGCACCGCGCAGACCCAGTCCGCGGCGAAGCCGACCCGGCTGCCCTCGGCCGCGGCGACGGCGGAGCGCCCGCGGGAGAAGGTCGACGCGGTCAAGCTGATCAAGGGCGATCCGAAGATCGGCGCCCAGGTCAAGAAGGACCTCAAGCCCTGCGTGAAGAACCAGTACCCGCTGGACGTGATCTACGGGAAGCTGACCGACGGCTCCCGGGACGACATCGTGGTCAACATCCTGACCTGCGGCGATTCCGTGGGCGTGGGGTCGTATGTGTACCGTGCCAAGAGCGACGGCTCGTACGAGAACGTGTTCATGATCGAGCAGGCGCCGGTGTACGCCGAGATCGACCGCCGTGACCTCCGGGTCACCAAGCAGGTCTACGGCCCCGGTGACGCGGTCTGCTGCGCGTCGGGCGAGGATGTCATGACGTACCACTGGTCGGGCGCGGAGTTCCGGGAGACGGGGCGCACGCACACCGACTACAGCAAGGCCGGCAACAACGACAAGGGCGATTTCCCGAGCGTGGGAACGGAGGGCTGAGGGCAGCGTGGCCGATACGCATGTGCTCTTCGTGGAGGACGACGACGTCATCCGTGAGGCGACCCAGCTGGCACTGGAGCGCGACGGCTTCGAGGTGACCGCGGTGCCGGACGGGCTGCTGGGGCTGGAGAAGTTCCGCGCCCGCAAGCCCGACATCGCGCTGCTCGACGTCATGGTGCCGGGCCTGGACGGGGTCAGCCTCTGCCGCCGGATCCGCGACGAGTCGACCGTCCCCGTGATCATGCTCTCGGCGCGCGCGGACTCCATCGACGTCGTCCTGGGCCTGGAGGCCGGGGCCGACGACTACGTGACCAAGCCCTTCGACGGCGCCGTGCTCGTCGCCCGCATACGGGCCGTGCTGCGCCGCTTCGGGCACGCCAGCGGGTCCGGCAACGGCGGCGGCGGGGCGGACGCCCCCGAGGAGCTGGAGTGCGGCGTGCTGCGCTTCGGCGACCTGGAGGTGGACACGGACGGCATGGAGGTCCGCAAGGGCGGCGAGCCCGTCGCGCTGACCCCCACCGAGATGCGGCTGCTGCTGGAGTTCTCCGCGGCGCCCGGCACGGTGCTCTCCCGCGACCGGCTGCTGGAGCGCGTGTGGGACTACGGCTGGGGCGGCGACACCCGGGTCGTCGATGTCCACGTGCAGCGGCTGCGCGGCAAGATCGGCCAGGACCGGATCGAGACGGTCCGCGGCTTCGGCTACAAGCTCAGAGCGTGACGGCGTGACGCGGGTGACCGCCCCATGGTGACCAGGGCGTCCGGGGTGACCGGGTCGTGGTGAAGCTCGCCCTCCGCTCGGGTCTGCGCTGGAAGGTCAGCCTCGCCATCGCGGGCGTCGGCGCGCTCGTCGCGGTGGCGCTGAGCCTCGTCGTGCACAACGCCGCCCGCCTGTCGATGCTCGACAACAGCCGCGACGTCATGGACGAGCGGGTGCAGATCGCCCAGCGGTACTACGAGAACACCGGCCGGCTGATGCTGCACGCCAAGATCGACGACCCGGCGCTGCCCAAGCCGCTGCGCGACGCCGCCGCGATCGGCCAGCGCGCCACCTTCCTGCAGGACTCCGGCGGCGGGAACTCCCCCGAGGTCTGGGCCTCGGTGCCGGTCCGCAACGGCAGGATCCTGTCGATCCACACCCGCTTCAAGGACCGGTTCTCGATCATCGACGCGCTCGACAAGGCGCTGATCATCGGCTCGGTCTCCGTCGTCCTCGGCGGCTGCGCCCTCGGCATCCTCATCGGCGACCAGCTCTCCCGCCGGCTGCGCAAGGCCGCGACGGCCGCCCGCAAGCTCGCCGACGGCGACTCGGAGGTACGCGTCCGCGAGGCCATCGGCGGCCGCGTACGGGACGAGACGGACGACCTGGCCCGCGCCGTCGACGGCATGGCCGAGGCGCTCCAGCGCCGGCTGGAGGCCGAGCGGCGCGTCACCGCCGACATCGCCCACGAGCTGCGCACCCCCGTCACCGGCCTGCTCACCGCCGCCGAGCTGCTGCCGCCCGGCCGGCCCACCGAGCTCGTCCGCGACCGCGCGCAGGCCATGCGCACCCTCGTCGAGGACGTCCTGGAGGTCGCCCGGCTGGACGGCTTCGCCGAGCGCGCCGAGATGCAGGAGCTGCTGCTCGGCGAGTTCGTCGAGCGCCGCGTGCGCGCCGCCGAGCCGGGCGCCCGCGTGCGGGTCGCCCGCGACGCCTACGTCTCCACCGACCCGCGCCGCCTGGAACGGATCATCGGCAACCTCCTGGCCAACGCCGCCAAGCACGGCAAGCCGCCGGTCGACGTGACCGTCGAGGGGCGCGTGGTGCGGGTGCGCGACCACGGGCCCGGCTTCCCCGAGGAACTGCTGCAGGAGGGCCCGAGCCGGTTCCGCACGGGCAGCGAGGACCGCGCGGGCAAGGGCCACGGCCTGGGCCTGACCATCGCCGTGGGCCAGGCGCGCGTCCTGGGCGCGCGGCTGACCTTCCGCAACGCCGACCCTGAGGTCGAGGGCGGCACGGGGGCGATCGCGGTGCTGTGGCTGCCGGAGTCGTCGCCGACGAGCACGGGGACGTTCCCGGTCATCCAGGTGCCGGACTGAGCCCGCGGCCCGCACAACCGGAGCCGCGGCCCGTACAGGAACCGGGCGTCACATCGGCTCGACGCACTCGCCCCAGTCCTTGTCGAGGTCCAGCTGCTCGTTGCGCTGGGTCAGCGAGAACCAGTTGCCGGAGTCGTCCCGCAGGATCGCCTCGGTGCCGTACGGCCGCTCCTGGGGCTCCTGCAGGAACTCCACGCCCCTGCCCTTGAGCGTCTCGTAGTCGCGGTGCACGTCGTCGGTGCTGAGCACCCCCGCGCCGAGCGCTCCCTTGGCGACCAGCTTCTTCAGGGCCTCCGCCGACTCCGCGTCGAGCCCGGGCGGGCCGGGGACCATCAGCGTGAGCTCGACGCCGGGCTGGTCCTGCGCGCCCACCGTGAGCCAGCGCATTCCCTCCTCGCCGCCCATGGTCATATCGGTGCGGACTTCGAGTCCGAGCTTATTGGTGTAGAAGTCCTTGGCCCGGTCCTGGTCGAGGACCCAGACGGTGGCGATGGCAATTCCCTTGATCATGACCCGCTCCGATCACCGGCTTTTGCGCTGCATTACCACCGTAAAAGCAGAAGCCGGTGCACCGCGTGTCGCGGTGCACCGGCTCCGGGCGGATCCGATGATCAAAGGCGGATCCGATGGATCAATGGCAGATCCGATGGATCAGAGGCTCTCGCCGTGGGCCTTCAGGAAGCCCACCGGCTCGACGGCGCTGCCGTAGTTCGGGGTGGTGCGGATCTCGAAGTGCAGGTGGGGGCCGGACGAGTTGCCGGTGGACCCCGACAGGCCGATGACCTGGCCGGTCGTGACGGTCTGGCCGACCGAGACCTTGATCTGCGAGAGGTGGGCGTACTGCGAGTACGTGCCGTCGGCGTGCTTGATCACGATGGCGTTGCCGTACGCGGGGCCGTCGCCGCCGCCGTTCGGGCCGGCCTTGACGACGGTGCCGCCGTGCACGGACATCACGGGCGTGCCGGTGCTGACGACCAGGTCCTGGCCGCTGTGCTTGGCGGCCCACATCTTGCCGGCCTTACCGAAGGGCTGGCCGATCTGGTAGGCGGCGACCGGCGCGACCCAGGCGTCGGCACGCTTGCGCGAGGCCTCGGCCCGCTTGCGGGCGTCCTCGGCGCGCTTGGCGGCGTCGCGCTTGGCCTGCTCGGCGTTCTGCTTCTCCTTCTCCGCCGCCTTCAGCTGCGTCTCGGCCTGCTTGTTCAGCGAGTCCTGCAGCGACGCGAGGGACGCGAAGGCAGGGAGCTCGCTCACCGAGGCGGTGGTGCCGGCTGCGAGCGCGACCCCGGAACCCAGCGCGACCGAGACTCCCAGGCCGGCCGCCACGACGGCGGCGCGGGTACGGAGAACGGTCTTGCTCGGGTTACGGAAAGCGGTGCGCTTCGACATACGGATAAACCTCCAGGCATAAACAGGTCCCGGCTGCGGACCGGGATCGCCCTACCTTGGTAACCCGCATTCGCCGGGCTGCCAAGAAGCGCCCCTACTAAGGAATGCCGTAGAAATGGAGACGCTTCCGGAGCCGCCATGACCTGGGATTCCGCCTGGTTTTCCGGAAAATCGGGAGAGGGGTTCTCCACTATTTCCCCTAGTACGTGATCCAGGTCCTATGGCGGGTGTCACCGCCGAAGGACCTCCGGCCTGCCCGGTTCCGGGACCAAAGACCCGCCCCCGGCGGTACGCTCCCCGTCAGCGGCCGCACACGGAAGGTGCGGCCCCGCGGGGCGTGGGGGCGCAGATGAGCAGCGGGTTCGAGGACGTCGAGCTGGCGGACGCCGTGCAGGCGGTCCGGGAGGGCCTGACCTCGGCGGCGGCCCGGGGCGCGGGCCAGGACCTGGCCTTCGAGGTCGGCGAGATCGCGATGGAGTTCACCGTCGAGATCCGCAAGGACCTCAAGGGCTCGGGCGGTGTGAAGGCCTGGGTGGTCAGCGCGGACGCGGAGGCGTCCCGCGGCTCGACCCGTACCCACAAGGTCGCCTTCACCCTGACCCCGAAGGACACGCGCACGGGCGGCAGCTGGCGCGTGGGCAACGAGCGGCCGGGCGGGGTGTCGCGGTTCGGGTCCTCCGGGCAGTAGCGGTGGGCGGGGCGAGAACGCTCCCGTCGGTCGAGGACCGGCTGGTGGCGGTGCTGGGGGCGCGGCAGGGCAGCGGGGTGCTGCTGACGCCGGAGCTGGTGCTGACCAGTGCGCATCTGATCGGTGACCGCCCTTGGCCCTCGGTTGCCGCGCCGGGCGGCGGGCCCGTCGCCTGTGACCTCCTCTGGTCGGGCGATCCGGACGCGTGCGACATGGCGCTCCTGGCCGCCCGGGAGCCGGTGCTGCCTGCCGAAGGCCTGCCGCCGCTGCGCTGGGGCAAGTGCGCCGGCTGGCAGCCGATGCCGCGCTGCCAGGTCCTGGGCTTCCCGCAGGTCCAGCGGTACGGGGCCGACGAGCTGGAAGCGGTGCAGATCCCGGGCACGCTGATGCCCCTGGCCGGGCGGATGCGCGGGCGCTACATCCTGCACGCGGAACATCACCCACCGGCGCCCGTCCCGGACGGCTCCCCCTGGGCGGGCCTCTCGGGCGGCCCGGTCTTCGCGGGCCCGCTGCTGATCGGCATCGCGAGCGGGGATCCGATGGGCTGGCAGCACGCCTCCATCGAGTCGGTGCCGCTGTCCGCCGCCATGGAGGACAGCGGCTTCAGGGCGGCCCTGAGCTGGTGGCCGGCCGCCCCGGCGTTCGAGGAAACCTCCTCCGCCTACCCCGAGGACCTGACCTACGAGCCCGCCTACGCCAAGGCCGTCAAGGCCGCCTACAGCCGGCTGGAGATCTTCGGCCTGGACGAGCTGAGCTCGGGCGACTGGGACCTGGACACGGCCTACCTGAGCCTGGAGGCCCGGTCGCCGCACACGGCCTCGGGGCCCCGGCGCATCGAGGAGCTCCTCGGTTCCCGGCCGCGGACGGTCCTGCGGGGCGAGGCCGGCGCGGGCAAGACCACGCTCGTGTGGTGGCTGGCCTCCCACACCGTGTGCCGCACCCTGCCCGAGCAGCTCTCGGCGCTCGACGGGATGGTCCCGTTCGTCGTCCCCATGCGCAGCCTGGCCGCGCGGGGCATCACGTCGCCCACCCCGTCCCAGCTGCCCAAGATCGCCCGGCTCCCGGTGGACAAGCCCCCCGACGGCTGGGCGGGGCGGGTGCTGGAGGCCGGGCGCGGCCTGCTCCTGGTCGACGGGATGGACGAGGTCCCGCAGCCGGACCGGGAGCTGGCCCGCAAGTGGCTCGCCGGGCTCCTGCGGATGTATCCGCGGACGCGCTGCCTGGTCACCGTGCGCCCCCTGGCCGTGAGCAACGGCTGGCTGGAGCAGGAGGGCTTCGAGGAGCTCCGGCTGCTCCCCCTGGGCGACGAGGACATCCAGGCGTTCGTCGGCTCGTGGCACATGGCGGCCCGGCTGGAATGCGACCGGTACGCGGACGAGCACTGGGCGAAAAGGCAGCGCAAACGGCTCGACTCGCTCGAACAGGAGCTCGGCCGGGAATTCCGGCGCAATGACGTACTGCGCGACCTGGCCCGCACTCCGCTGCTGTGCGCGGTCATCTGCGCCCTCCACAGAACGCGCAACGGCTTTCTTCCCGAGACCCGCTGGGAGCTCTACAGCGCCGCGCTGAACCTGATGCTGGCGACGCGCGACATCCACCGCCGCATTCACCAGCCGGAGGGCATCGAGCTCACCGTGGACGAAGGCCGTCAGCTGCTGCAGCGCATTGCGGTCTGGCTGGTCCGCAACGGCCGGGCCGAGCTCACCCGCGAGCAGGCCGTACGTCAGCTCGAATCGGCATTGCGGGGGCTGCGGCGCGTACGGGCCCAGGGAACTCCGCAGGCCGTGCTGGCGCACCTGCTCAATCGCAGCGGGCTCCTCCAGGAGCGCTCGCCGGATGCGATCCAGTTCATCCACCGCACCTTTCAGGACTATCTGGCGGCGAAGGAGCTCCAGGAGAGCGACTGCCTGGACGAATTGCTGCTCCATGCGACGGAGGAGCAATGGCAGGACGTGCTCCGGCTGGCCGTCGGGCATTGCGGGCGCAGTGAGGAGAGACGGCTCATCGGCGGCCTGACGGCGGCCGCGGACGCGGCGCCGGACCGGGAGACGGAGTGGCCTTTGCGGGCGCTGGCGGCCCACTGCGCCCTCAATGCGCGATATCTGGAGGACGCGCAGCACGACGAGGTGTGGGAAGGGTTGAAGGGGCTCCTGCCGGCAGCCGGCGCCGGCGAATCCCTTTCCATGGGCAACGATGTCGCAGCGGCCCTGCTGGGCATGGGGCTGTCCCCCGACGAGCTCTTCGACTTCATCGGACCGCCGAACTGACAGCGGGCCGGCCCCGGAACCACAGGTTCCGGAGCCGACCCACCGGCAGTGAAATGAGCGCGGAGCGCCTACGCGTCCTTGGACAGGTTGGGGCCCGCCCCGCCCGCGGCCTGCTCGATCGGCGGGGTGTCCGGCAGGGCCGACTTCTCCTCGCCGCGGAAGGTGAACTTCTTCTCCTCGCCCTCGCCGTCCGTGCCGACGACCACGATGTGGCCGGGGCGCAGCTCGCCGAAGAGGATCTTCTCGGAGAGGATGTCCTCGATCTCGCGCTGGATGGTGCGGCGCAGCGGACGGGCGCCCAGGATCGGGTCGTAGCCCTTCTTGGCCAGCAGCTGCTTGGCGTCCGCGCTGAGCTCGATGCCCATGTCGCGGTCCTTCAGCCGCTCGTCCACCTTGGCGATCATCAGGTCGACGATCTGGATGATGTCTTCCTGGGAGAGCTGGTGGAAGACGACCGTGTCGTCGACGCGGTTGAGGAACTCGGGCCGGAAGTGCTGCTTGAGCTCCTCGTTGACCTTGGCCTTCATCCGCTCGTAGCCGGTCTTGACGTCGCCCTGGGCGGCGAAGCCCAGGTTGAAGCCCTTGGAGATGTCCCGGGTGCCGAGGTTGGTCGTCATGATGATGACGGTGTTCTTGAAGTCCACGACCCGGCCCTGGGAGTCGGTCAGGCGACCGTCCTCCAGGATCTGCAGCAGCGAGTTGAAGATGTCCGGGTGGGCCTTCTCGACCTCGTCGAAGAGGACCACGGAGAACGGCTTGCGGCGGACCTTCTCGGTCAGCTGGCCGCCCTCTTCGTAGCCCACGTAGCCGGGGGGCGAGCCGAAGAGGCGCGAGACGGTGTGCTTCTCGCTGAACTCCGACATGTCGAGGGAGATGAGGGCGTCCTCGTCGCCGAAGAGGAACTCGGCGAGGGTCTTGGACAGCTCGGTCTTACCGACGCCCGAGGGGCCGGCGAAGATGAACGATCCGCCCGGGCGCTTGGGGTCCTTCAGGCCCGCACGGGTGCGCCGGATGGCCTGGGAGAGCGCCTTGATGGCGTCCTTCTGGCCGATGACGCGCTTGTGCAGCTCGTCCTCCATGCGCAGCAGGCGGGAGGACTCCTCCTCCGTCAGCTTGAAGACCGGGATGCCGGTGGCCGTGGCGAGGACCTCGGCGATCAGCTCGCCGTCGACCTCGGCGACGACGTCCATGTCGCCGGCCTTCCACTCCTTCTCGCGCTTGGCCTTGGCGGCGAGGAGCTGCTTCTCCTTGTCGCGCAGGGAGGCGGCGGCCTTCTCGAAGTCCTGCGAGTCGATCGCGGACTCCTTCTCGCGGCGCACGTCGGCGATCTTCTCGTCGAACTCGCGGAGGTCCGGCGGCGCGGTCATCCGGCGGATGCGCATCCGGGAGCCGGCCTCGTCGATCAGGTCGATCGCCTTGTCCGGCAGGAAGCGGTCGGAGATGTAGCGGTCGGCGAGCGTGGCGGCCTGGACCAGCGCCTCGTCGGTGATGGAGACGCGGTGGTGGGCCTCGTAGCGGTCGCGCAGACCCTTGAGGATCTCGATGGTGTGCGGCAGCGACGGCTCGGCGACCTGGATGGGCTGGAAGCGGCGCTCGAGGGCGGCGTCCTTCTCCAGGTGCTTGCGGTACTCGTCGAGCGTGGTGGCACCGATGGTCTGCAGCTCGCCGCGGGCCAGCATCGGCTTGAGGATGCTGGCGGCGTCGATCGCGCCCTCGGCGGCGCCCGCACCCACCAGGGTGTGGAGCTCGTCGATGAACAGGATGATGTCGCCGCGGGTGCGGATCTCCTTGAGGACCTTCTTCAGGCGCTCCTCGAAGTCACCGCGGTAGCGGGAGCCGGCGACCAGGGCGCCGAGGTCGAGGGTGTAGAGGTGCTTGTCCTTGAGGGTCTCGGGCACCTCGCCCTTGACGATGGCCTGGGCCAGGCCCTCGACGACGGCGGTCTTGCCGACGCCGGGCTCGCCGATGAGGACCGGGTTGTTCTTGGTGCGGCGGGACAGCACCTGCATGACCCGCTCGATCTCCTTCTCGCGCCCGATGACCGGGTCGAGCTTGGACTCGCGGGCGGCCTGCGTCAGGTTGCGGCCGAACTGGTCGAGGACGAGCGAGGTCGAGGGGGTGCCCTCGGCCGGGCCGCCGGCGGTGGCGGCCTCCTTGCCCTGGTAGCCCGAGAGCAGCTGGATGACCTGCTGACGGACCCGGTTGAGATCGGCGCCCAGCTTCACGAGGACCTGGGCGGCGACGCCCTCGCCCTCGCGGATCAGGCCGAGCAGGATGTGCTCGGTGCCGATGTAGTTGTGGCCGAGCTGAAGGGCCTCGCGGAGCGAGAGCTCCAGGACCTTCTTCGCACGGGGGGTGAAGGGAATGTGACCGGACGGGGCCTGCTGGCCCTGGCCGATGATCTCCTCCACCTGCTGGCGGACCGCCTCGAGCGAAATCCCGAGGCTCTCCAGGGCCTTAGCGGCGACACCCTCACCCTCGTGGATCAGGCCCAGGAGGATGTGCTCGGTGCCGATGTAGTTGTGGTTGAGCATCCGGGCTTCTTCCTGAGCCAGGACGACAACCCGCCGCGCACGGTCGGTGAACCTCTCGAACATCGTTAATCGCTCCTCAGAGCGGTCAGGCAAGTAGGGGTCGGTCCCCTCCCTGTCCTTCCGCATGCTAGTCCCGCGGGACGGGACAGCTCATTCCAACTGCCGACATCCGTCCGGATCACCCCGCGTCGGCGGGGAAACCTGCTGCCGAACAGCCGACATCTCCTCCAACCCGATGGTGGGAGACGATGTTCCCGCAGGCCAGGCATATACGCTCGCCATCACTACGCCGACGGCGAACGCGCGCCCGGCCCGACACGCCCGCCCATCGCCCGCCGCCACCCTCGGTGACGCGCTCCGCGCGGTGTCGCACCGCCTCTTCCCATGGGGAACCTCTTACCCGCAAGGATTGACAGTCCATGCGGCGCGGGCACCGTCCATCCGCTACGGGCGAACACCCTCGCACTGCCCGGAGCGCCTGTGCGCCCCCCACTCCTTATACGGAGTGTGCCCAACTACCCACCCAGAGTAACCTCTTGGGTGTTTCGCAGTTGCACCGCATGTGACCGTTGCCCACCCGTGCCCCGGAGATCCCGCGGCTCCATGGTGCCAGGCGCTGCGGTGGTACGAGCGCGCGCTCGGCTGGCCGGTCTCCCCCGGCGCGCCCCCGGAGCTGCTGACGGGGTTCCGCTTCGACGCCCTGGGCCTGGCCCCGGACGCCGGGGCGGCCGTGCTGCGCCGCCCGGTGCGCACCGGGCCGGTGCTCTTCGACGCCCGGGCCCGGCGGCTGTGGTTCCTGCTGGCCGCGGGCGGCGCCGACGAGCTGCCGGAGCTGCTCGACTGGCTGGAGTGGGGCACGGTCGCCCTGGACCTGGCCGTCCTGGGGCCGGGCGGGCGGATCGCCGCGCCCGTGCCCGGCGGGCCGGAGCGGGCCGCGCGGGCCGTGTGGCTGCGCCCTCCCCGGCCGGGGCGGCGCGGGGGC
>NZ_JBPQTW010000113.1:0-22161 GCF_051386535.1 Streptomyces sp. URMC 127 | reverse complement strand
GGGGTGGCGGGGGTGGCGCCGTGAGTGTGCGCCGGGTCATCGCGACCCTTCTGGCACGGCTGGTGCCGTGCGACACGGCCAGGAACGCAACCAGCGACACGACGAGCAACACAACGAGCAAGCGGGCGATCGAGGAGATGCAGTGAGCGTCACAGCAGCACAGGGCTTCACGGCGGCGGGCATCGCCGCCGGGATCAAGGAGAACGGCAGCCCCGACCTGGCCCTCGTGGTCAACCAGGGGCCGCGTCTGGCCGCTGCGGGCGTGTTCACGGCCAACCGTGTGAAGGCGGCGCCGGTGCTGTGGTCGCAGCAGGTCGTCAAGGGCGGTCAGGTCTCCGCTGTCGTCCTGAACTCCGGTGGCGCCAACGCCTGTACCGGTCCGGAGGGTTTCCAGGACACGCACGCCACCGCGGAGAAGGCCGCCGAGGTGCTGGGGCACAGCGCGGGCGAGATCGCGGTCGCCTCGACCGGTCTGATCGGGGTGCGGCTGCCGATGGACAAGCTGCTTCCCGGGATCGAGAAGGCCGCGGCCGCGCTCTCCGCGCACGGCGGTGAGAAGGCGGCCATTGCGATCAAGACGACCGACACCGTCCACAAGACCGCCGTCGTCCAGAGCGAGGAGGGCTGGACGGTCGGGGGGATGGCCAAGGGGGCGGGGATGCTCGCTCCGGGCCTGGCGACCATGCTGGTGGTCCTGACCACCGACGCCGATGTCGACTCCGACGGTCTCGACGCGGCGCTGCGTGCTGCGACGCGGACGACGTTCGACCGGGTCGATTCCGACGGGTGCATGTCGACCAACGACACGGTGCTGCTGCTTGCCTCGGGTGCCTCCGGCCTCACGCCCGCCCAGGACGCCTTCGCCGAAGCCGTCCGCGCCGTGTGTGATGACCTTGCGCGTCAGCTGATCGGGGACGCGGAGGGGGCGAGCAAGGACATCCGGATCGAGGTGATCAACGCGGCCAGCGAGGACGACGCCGTCGAGGTCGGGCGGTCCATCGCCCGTAACAACCTCCTCAAGTGTGCGCTGCACGGTGAGGACCCGAACTGGGGTCGTGTGCTGTCCGCGATCGGCACGACGTCCGCGGCGTTCGATCCGGACCGGCTCAACGTGGCGATCAACGATGTCTGGGTGTGCCGCAACGGCTCCGTCGGCGACGACCGCGACCTCGTCGACATGCGCTACCGGGAGGTACGGATCACCGCCGACCTCGCCGAGGGCTCCGAGACCGCCGTCATCTGGGCCAACGACCTCACCGCCGACTACGTCCACGAGAACAGCGCCTACTCCTCATGACGACCACGGACAGCGCGGGCACGACCCGCAAGCACACCGCCCTGCCCAAGGCCCGCATCCTCATCGAGGCGCTGCCCTGGCTGACGCGCCATCACGGCAAGACCGTCGTCATCAAGTTCGGCGGCAACGCCATGGTCGACGACGAGCTCAAAGCCGCCTTCGCCCAGGACGTCGTCTTCCTCCACCACGCCGGGCTGCGCCCCGTCGTCGTGCACGGCGGCGGCCCGCAGATCAGCGCCCAGCTCGACCGGCTCGGCCTCGTCTCCGAGTTCAAGGCCGGCCTGCGCGTGACCACCCCGGAGGCCATGGACGTCGTCCGCATGGTCCTCGCCGGGCAGGTGCAGCGCGAGCTCGTCGGGCTGCTCAACGAGCACGGCCCGCTCGCCGTCGGCATGACGGGCGAGGACGCCCACACCATGACCGCCACGAAGCACTACGCCGAGATAGACGGCGAGCGCGTCGACATCGGCCGCGTCGGCGAGATCACCGCCATAGACACCGGGGCCGTCCAGGCCCTCCTCGACGACGGGCGCATCCCCGTCATCTCCTCCGTCGCCCGCAGCGCCGACGACGCCGACGCCCACGGCGTCTTCAACGTCAACGCCGACACCGCGGCCGCCGCCCTCGCCGCGGCCCTCGGCGCCGAGACGCTCATGGTCCTCACCGACGTCGAGGGCCTGTACGAGGACTGGCCGCACAGCGACGAGGTCATCAGCCGGCTCACCGCGAGCGAGCTGGAGGCGCTGCTCCCGGACCTGGCGAGCGGCATGGTCCCCAAGATGGAGGGCTGCCTGCACGCCGTGCGCAACGGCGTCACCACGGCCCGCGTGATAGACGGCCGCGTCCAGCACTCGATCCTGCTGGAGATCTTCACGGACGAGGGGATAGGCACCATGGTCGTCCCCGATCCGGTGGCAACGGGAGAGGAAGGACGGAAGCCGTGAGCAACGCGGAACTCACCGAGCGCTGGCAGGGCGCCCTGATGGACAACTACGGCACCCCGCGCGTCCCCCTGCTCCGCGGCGAGGGCAGCACGGTCTGGGACGCCGACGGCAAGGCGTACCTCGACCTCGTCGGCGGCATCGCCGTCAACGCCCTCGGCCACGCCCACCCGGCGGTCGTGCGGGCGGTGTCGGAGCAGATCGCCACCCTCGGCCACGTCTCCAACCTCTTCGCCGCCGAGCCGACGGTCGCCCTCGCCGAGCGGCTCCTCGCCCTCGCGGGCCGGCCGGGGCGCGTGTACTTCGCCAACTCCGGCGCGGAGGCCGTCGAGGCCGCCTTCAAGATCGGGCGGCGGACGGGGCGGCCGCACATGGTCGCCGCCACCGGCGGCTTCCACGGCCGCACGATGGGCGCGCTGGCGCTGACTGGCCAGCCCGCCAAGCAGGACCCGTTCCTGCCGCTGCCCGCCGGCGTCACCCACGTCCCCTACGGGGACGAGGAGGCGCTGCGGGCGGCCGTCACCACCGACACCGCACTCGTCGTGCTGGAGCCGATCCAGGGCGAGGGCGGCGTCGTCGTCCCGCCCCCGGGCTACCTGGCCGCCGCCCGCGAGATCACCCGCGCCACCGGAACCCTCCTCGTCCTGGACGAGATCCAGACAGGTATCGGCCGCACGGGCCACTGGTTCGAGCATCAAGCACAGGGCGTCGAGCCCGATGTCGTCACCCTCGCCAAGGGCCTCGGCGGCGGCCTGCCCATCGGCGCGACCCTCGCCTTCGGCGCGGCCGCCGACCTGCTGACGCCCGGTCAGCACGGCTCGACCTTCGGCGGGAACCCCGTCGCGTGCGCCGCCGCGCTGGCCGTCATCGACACGCTGGAGACCGAGGGGATCCTCGCCCGCGTGGCGGCGGCGGGGGAGCGGCTGCGTGACGGGATCGCTGCGCTCGGCCACCCCCTCGTCGACCGCGTCCGTGGCGCGGGCCTGCTGCTGGGTATTGTCCTTTCCGAGCCCCTTGCACCGAAGGTGCAGCAGGCAGCACAGGACGCCGGCCTTCTGGTGAACGCGGTCGCACCCGACGTGGTGCGTTTGGCCCCGCCGCTGGTCATCACCGAAGATGAGGTGGAAACGTTCCTCCGGGCACTGCCGGGTGTCCTGGACGCCGCTGCTCCCGGGGAACGACGAAGCGGAGACTGACGAGACGATGACCCAGGCGCAGGAGCCGGAGCCGTTCCACGGCGGACAGGCCGTACCGCAAACCCGTACCGCCCGCCACCGCCGGATCGTGGACATCCTCGGCCGGCAGGCGGTCCGGTCGCAGAGCCAGCTCGCCAAGCTGCTCGCCGACGACGGCCTGTCCGTCACCCAGGCGACGCTCTCCCGCGACCTCGACGAACTGGGCGCGGTCAAGATCCGCAACACCGGCGGCGAGCTGATCTACGCCGTCCCCTCCGAGGGCGGCGACCGCACGCCCCGGGCCCCGCTCGGCGAGTCCGCCACCGAGGCCCGCATGGCCCGCCTGGCGGGCGAGCTGCTGATCTCGGCGGAGGCCTCCGCCAACCTCGTCGTCCTGCGCACGCCGCCGGGCGCCGCCCAGTTCTTCGCGTCGGCGATCGACCAGGCCGGCGTCCACGAGATCATCGGCACCATCGCCGGCGACGACACGGTGATGCTCATCAGCCGCGACCCCAAGGGCGGCCAGGCCCTCGCGGACCACCTCCTGAGGCTGGCTCAGAAGGAGCGCTGACGGGCCGTCCGGATGCCTCCGGACGCGCCCGGACGCGTGAACTCGCCGCAGGCGTGGGCAGGATGACGAGGGGCGCGGGCGTCCGCCTCGTGAACACCGGCCCAACAGCAGGCATGGGGCGAGGGAGGACACATGCTGGCGATCCGCGCGGCGAAGCTCTTCGACGGGATAGGCCCGGCGAGCGTCGAACGGCCCGCGGTGCTGGTGGAGGGCGGGCGGATCGCCGCAGTGGTGCCCGGCGCGAGCGTGCCCGCCGGGGCCCGGCTCGTGGACCTGGGCGAGGCGACGCTGCTCCCCGGGCTGGTGGACACCCACGTCCACCTCGCCTTCGACGCGAGCGAGGACGTCGTGGGGCGGCTGCGGCGCGCCGGCGACGAGGAGCTGCTCGACCGCATGCGCGCCGCGGCCCGCGCGACCCTCGCCGCGGGCGTGACGACCGTCCGCGACCTGGGGGACCGGGGATATCTGGCGCTGCGCATCCGGGAGGAGACCGCCAAGGACCCCACGGCCGGGCCCACCGTGCTCGCCTCCGGCCCGCCGCTGACGACCGCCCGCGGCCACTGCTGGTTCCTCGGCGGCCGGGCCGAGGGCGTCGACGGCATCCGGGCTGCCGTACGGGAGCGGGCCGCGCGCGGCGTGGACGTCGTGAAGGTGATGGTGACCGGCGGCGACCTCACCCCCGGCTCGGACCCCTTCCACGTGCAGTACGACCACGCCGAGCTGCTCGCCGCCGTGCGCGAGGCCCACCGGCACGGGCTGCCGGCCACCGCGCACGCACACTCCGCGGCCGGCATCGCCGACGCCGTGGCCGCCGGCTTCGACATGGTCGAGCACTGCTTCTTCGTCACCGAGCTCACCGGCGACAGCGCCGAGGACGACCCGGGCGTGGACTTCGACCGGCGGGTGCTCGACGACATGGTGCGCCTCGGCGTGGTCGCCTCCCTCACCCTGGGCTCCCTGCCCGGCGGCCCGCCGCTCCCGCCGCGGATCGCCCGCCGCATCCCCGGCCTCGTCGCCGGGCTGGCCGCGATGCGCGAGGCGGGCGTGGGCGTGGTGTGCGGGAGCGACTCGGGGATCTTCCCGGTCAAGGCCCACGGCAGCCATCCGTACGGCATCGCCGCCATGGTGGAGATGGGCTTCACCCCGCTGGAGGCGCTCCGCGCGGCGACCTCGGCCGCGGCCCGCGCCTGCGGCGTCGCCTGCCGCAAGGGCTGCATCGCCCCCGGCTACGACGCGGACCTCGTGGCCGTCGCCGGGGACCCGCTCGCCGACATCACGGCCGTGCACGCGGTGACCGCGGTCTTCCGCGAGGGGACACGGGTGGCCCGGGGGTAGCCCGCCCCGCTCCGCGCGGCGCCGGGGAGGGCCCGGAAACGACGGAAGCCGCTCCCTCGCTCAGCGAGGAAACGGCTTCCGACCTGCGATGATTCGCTGGTCGGGACGGCGGGATTTGAACCCACGACCCCTTGACCCCCAGTCAAGTGCGCTACCAAACTGCGCCACGTCCCGGTGCCCGTCCCTCCCGGGTTTCTCCCCGGTCGGGCGCGCACCAAGAAAATATCCTGTTTGGCGCCGTGATCCAAATTCGGGGTCCGGAAGCCCGCACGCGTGACCGGGCTGTCACACAAAGCAACCCGCGGAAGCCGTTGACGAACCATACGGTGGAGTGCATAGTTATACCCATCAGCGAATGCATCGTAAGGAGAAACCCGTGACCGAGCGCGTCGTACTCGCCTACTCCGGCGGCCTGGACACCTCCGTCGCCATCGGCTGGATCGCCGAGGAGACGGGCGCCGAGGTCATCGCCGTTGCCGTGGACGTCGGCCAGGGCGGCGAGGACCTGGACGTCATCCGCAAGCGCGCGCTCGCCTGCGGTGCGGTGGAGGCGGAGGTCGCCGACGCCAAGGACGAGTTCGCCGAGGAGTACTGCCTCCCGGCGATCAAGGCCAACGCCCTCTACATGGACAAGTACCCGCTGGTCTCCGCGCTCTCCCGGCCCACGATCGTCAAGCACCTCGTGGCCGCCGCGAAGAAGCACGGCGCGACCACCGTCGCCCACGGCTGCACCGGCAAGGGCAACGACCAGGTGCGGTTCGAGGCCGGCATCTCCTCCCTCGCCCCCGAGCTGAAGTGCATCGCCCCCGTCCGGGACTACGCGATGACGCGGGACAAGGCCATCGCCTTCTGCGAGGCCAAGGGGCTGCCGATCGCCACCACAAAGAAGTCGCCGTACTCCATCGACCAGAACGTCTTCGGGCGGGCCGTGGAGACCGGCTTCCTGGAGGACATCTGGAACGCCCCGATCGAGGACGTCTACGACTACACCGCCAACCCGGCCACCCCTCGCGAGGCCGACGAGGTGATCATCACCTTCGAGCAGGGCGTCCCGGTGGCGATCGACGGCAAGCCCGTCACCGTCCTGCAGGCGATCCAGCAGCTCAACGAGCGGGCGGGCGCGCAGGGCGTCGGCCGGCTCGACATGGTCGAGGACCGGCTCGTGGGCATCAAGTCCCGGGAGATCTACGAGGCGCCCGGCGCCATCGCGCTGATCACCGCCCACCAGGAGCTGGAGGCCGTCACGGTCGAGCGCGAGCTCGCCCGGTACAAGCGGCAGGTCGAGCAGCGGTGGACCGAGCTGGTCTACGACGGCCTGTGGTTCTCCCCGCTCAAGCGGGCCCTGGACGGCTTCATCGCCGAGGCCAACGAGCACGTCTCCGGCGACATCCGGATGACGCTGCACGGCGGCCGGGCCGTCGTCACGGGCCGGAAGTCCGAGAAGTCGCTCTACGACTTCAACCTCGCCACGTACGACACGGGCGACACGTTCGACCAGTCGATGTCCAAGGGCTTCATCGAGATCTTCGGCCTGTCGAGCAAGATCGCCGCCAAGCGGGACCTGGCCGTCTGACCTGCGGCCGGCCCTCCCGACGTCCCTCCGCCTCCCCGGCCCGCCGCGGCCGGGGAGGACCCCAGCCCCGCGCCACGCAGAGGAGCAGCACGATGACCACGGGCCCGCAGAGCCAGGCCGCAGGCGGCGACGTACGTCTCTGGGGCGGTCGGTTCGCCGACGGGCCCGCCGAGGCCCTCGCCGCGCTGTCCGCCTCCGTCCACTTCGACTGGCGGCTCGCCCCGTACGACATCGCCGGCTCCCGCGCGCACGCCCGCGTGCTCCACAAGGCCGGACTGCTCACCGACGACGAGCTCCAGCGGATGATCGACGGCCTGGGGCTGCTGGAAGCCGACGTGGCCGCCGGCACCTTCACGGGCACCGTCGCCGACGAGGACGTGCACACCGCCCTGGAGCGCGGCCTGCTGGAGCGGCTCGGCCCCGACCTCGGCGGCAAGCTGCGCGCCGGGCGGTCCCGTAACGACCAGGTCGCCACCCTCTTCCGGATGTACCTGCGCGACCACGCCCGCATCATCGGCGGGCTGATCGCCGACCTCCAGGAGGCGCTCGTCGGCCTCGCCGAGGCGCACCCGGACGTCGCCATGCCGGGGCGGACGCACCTGCAGCACGCCCAGCCCGTGCTCTTCGCCCACCACGTGCTCGCGCACGTCCAGGCGCTGTCGCGGGACGCCGAGCGGCTGCGGCAGTGGGACGAGCGCACGGCCGTCTCGCCGTACGGCTCGGGCGCGCTCGCCGGGTCCTCCCTCGGGCTGGACCCGGAGGCGGTCGCCGCCGACCTCGGCTTCGAGCGGGGCTCGTCCGGCAACTCCATCGACGGGACGGCCTCGCGGGACTTCGTCGCGGAGTTCGCCTTCATCACGGCCATGATCGGCGTCGACCTGTCGCGGATCGCCGAGGAGGTCATCATCTGGAACACGAAGGAGTTCTCCTTCGTGACCCTCCACGACGCCTTCTCGACCGGCTCGTCGATCATGCCGCAGAAGAAGAACCCGGACATCGCCGAGCTGGCCCGCGGCAAGTCCGGGCGGCTCATCGGCAACCTCACCGGCCTGCTCGCCACCCTCAAGGCCCTGCCGCTCGCCTACAACCGCGACCTGCAGGAGGACAAGGAGCCGGTCTTCGACTCCTGCGACCAGCTGGAGGTCCTCCTGCCGGCCTTCACCGGGATGATGGCCACCCTCACGGTCAACCGCGCCCGGATGGAGGAACTGGCCCCCGCCGGTTTCTCGCTGGCCACCGACATCGCCGAGTGGCTCGTCAAGCAGGGCGTGCCGTTCCGTGTGGCGCACGAGGTGGCGGGGGAGTGCGTCAAGGAGTGCGAGGCCGCGGGCATCGAGCTCGACGAGCTCACCGACGAGCAGTTCGCCGCCATCTCGCCGCACCTGACGCCCGAGGTCCGCTCGGTCCTGAGCGTGCCCGGCGCGCTGGCCTCGCGCAGCGGGCGCGGCGGCACCGCGCCCTCCGCGGTCGCGGTCCAGCTGGGTGAGGTCAAGGCCGACCTCGCGGTCCAGCGGGAGTGGGCGGAGGCGAAGCGGGGCTGACGCAGCCCTGATGCCCGATCCCTGAGACGTCGGCAACCCGAATGAGACATCCTCGTCTCATTCGGGTTATCGTCGTCCCATGAGTGTTGACCGGGACCATGTGCTGAGAGAGGCCGCCGCCCTGCTCACCCGCAAGGCGACCGCCTCCATGGACGAGATCGCCAAGGCCGCGGGGATCGGCCGCGCCACCCTCCACCGCCACTTCGCCGGGCGCGACGCGCTCGTACGCGCCCTGGAGGAGCTGGGCATCGAGCAGTTCGGGCAGGCCCTGGACGCGGCCCGGATCGAGCAGGGCGACGCTGCCGGGGCCGTCCGCCGCCTGATCGACGAGGCCGAGCCCGTCGCCGGCATGCTCGCCTTCCTCTTCACCGAGAACCAGCTGTACGAGAACGGCACCAACGAGGGCTGGAACCGCCTCGACGCCCGGGTCCAGGAGCTCTTCCGGCGCGGCCAGGAGGAGGGCGCCTTCCGCCTCGACCTCACGCCCGCCTGGCTCACCGAGGCCCTCTACGGCCTGATCGGCACCGGCGCCTGGGCCGTCCAGGACCGGCGCGTGGCCGCCAAGGACATGCCCCGCATGGTCGCCGAGCTGCTCCTCGGCGGCGCCGAGCGAAGGGCCGGGACCGAGCGGAGGATGAAACGGTGACCGGTACCACCGGCGGCCCGCTGACCGCGGAGGCCCCCGCCGAGACGCCCCGCCCCGGACGCTGGCTCGCGCTCGCGGTCCTCGCCCTGGCCGTCCTGCTCGTCGCCGTCGACGCGACCGTCCTCGGCCTCGCGACGCCCTTCCTCAGCGAGGACCTGCGCCCCTCCGGCACCCAGCTGCTGTGGATCGGCGATGTCTACTCGTTCGTCATCGCCGGCCTGCTCGTCTCCATGGGCAGTCTCGGCGACCGCATCGGCCGCAAGAAGCTCCTGCTCAGCGGCGCGGTGGCGTTCGGCGCGGTGTCCGTGCTGAACGCGTACGCCACCAGCCCCGAGATGATGATCGCCGCCCGGGCCCTGCTGGGCGTCGCGGGCGCGACGCTGATGCCCTCCACGCTCGCCCTCATCCGCAACATCTTCCACGACCCCAAGGAGCGCAGCCTGGCCATCGGCATCTGGGGCGCCATGGCCTCGGCGGGCGCCGCGGTGGGGCCCGTCGTGGGCGGCTTCCTGCTGGGCCACTTCTGGTGGGGCTCGGTCTTCCTGATCAACCTGCCGGTGATGGCCGTGCTGGTGCTCGTCGGCATCAAGCTGCTGCCCGAGTCCCGCGACCCCTCGCCCGGCCCGTGGGACCTGCTGAGCGTGGCCCTGTCCATGGCCGGCGTCATCGCCGTCGTCTACGCGATCAAGGAGGGCGCGACGCACGGGCCGCGCTGGGACGTGGCCGCGGCGGGCGCCGTCGGCGTCGCGGCGCTGGTGTGGTTCGTCCGCCGCCAGCTCACGCTGGCCTCGCCGCTGCTGGACATGCGCCTCTTCCACAACCGGGGCTTCTCCGGCGCGGTGCTGGCCGACCTGCTGACCGTCCTCGGCCTGTCCGGCATGGTCTTCTTCCTGTCGCAGTTCCTCCAGCTCGTCCAGGGGCGCAACCCCCTGGAGGCGGGGCTCGCCGAGCTGCCGGCGGCGGTCGGCGCGGTCGTGGCGGGGCTGCTCGCGGGGCGGGCCGCCCGGCGGTTCTCCGTGCGCTCGGTCGTGGCCGGCGGGCTCGCGGCCATCGGCCTGGCCCTCGCCGTGCTCGTCTGGCTGCAGTCCGGCACGTCCTACCCGCTGCTCGGCGCGGTCCTGCTGGTCGTCGGGGTGGGCGCGGGCTTCTCCTTCACCGTCACGGCCGACGTGATCCTCTCCAGCGTGCCCAGGGAGCAGGCGGGCGCCGCCTCGGCCGTCTCGGAGACGGCCTACGAGCTCGGCGCCGCGCTCGGCATCGCGCTCCTCGGCTCGATCGTCACCGGCGTCTACCGGGACTTCACCGTCCCCGGCGGCGTGCCGGCGGCGGCCGCGGGCGAGGCCCGCGAGTCCCTCGGCGGCGCCGTCGAGTCGGCGGCCGCCCTGCCGCCCGCCCAGGGCGCGGACCTGCTCGCCTCCGCGCAGGAGGCCTTCGTGGAGGGCCTGCGGATCGCCTCCGGCGTCGGCGCGGTGGTGCTGCTGGCGACGGCCGCCGCCGCGTGGTTCCTGCTGCGGGGGCAGAAGCTGGAGGAGGGGTACGGCGGCTGATCCGCTGCGTGGGTACGGCAAGCCGGCCCGCGTACGGGTACGGCAAACGGAACCGCGCTCACCGCATTGAGCCGGATAGAGCTCACATGAGCAAAGCGCACGACGGGCCGGGGCGGCAAGCCCCGGCCCGTGTGACATACGTCGAAAACAAGTCCCCTTGACGTGATCCTGATGTCCCGGCGACGATCACGACCATCGGTCGGCATTGCCGAACGTGGTTCGGTTCAAGTCGGCGGCCCACCCCGCCGTCCCGTTGCCAAAGGACACCCCCCATGCGCCTCCGCAGAACGGTCAGACTCCTGCTCGCCGCCGCGGCCACCGCGGCCCTGGGCCTCACCGGCCTCGCCGCCTCCCCGGCCTCCGCCTCCGTCCTGGACATCCCGCCGAAGGGTGCCAACGACTGGTCGTGCAAGCCGGATTCGGCGCACCCGGAGCCCGTCGTGCTGGTCAACGGCACCTTCAAGCTCATGGCCGAGAACTGGTCCGCGCTCTCCCCGAAGCTGAAGGAGGCGGGCTACTGCGTCTTCGCCTTCAACTACGGCAACGGGGAGACCGCCCCCATCCCGCAGGCGGCCGCCGAGCTGCGCGACTTCGTGGAGGCCGTGCGGGGCGCCACGGGCGCGAAGAAGGTCGACATCGTCGGCCACAGCCAGGGCGGCATGATGCCGCGCTACTACGTGAAGTTCCTGGGCGGCGCGGACAAGGTCGACGACCTCGTCGGCATCGTGCCGTCCAACCACGGCACGAAGAACCCCCTCGCGATCGCGGCCGGCTGGACGATCTGCCCGTCCTGCACCGACCAGCGCTGGGGCTCGGACCTGATGAAGAAGCTCAACGAGGGCGAGGAGGCGCCGGCCGGGCCCGACTACACCGTCGTCACCACGCGCTACGACGAGGTCGTCATCCCCTACACCAGCGCCCTGCTCAGCGGCCCGGCCGAGCGCGTCACCAACGTCGTCCTGCAGGACAAGTGCAAGCTCGACCTCTTCATGCACGACCAGGCCACCAAGGACCCGGTCGTCGCCCAGTGGGTCCTGAACGCACTGGGACGCAAGGGACCGGCCGACCCGGCCTTCCACCCCACCTGCATCAGCCTGGGCTAGGCGGCGCCGCTCCCGAAGCGGCCGCCGGCCGGTGATCGGCCGGGTGCGACCGGGTGACGTGGCGTCAGGCGGCCTTGGAGGCCCTGGCCTTGGTCGCGTAGACGTCCACGTACTCCTGGCCCGACAGGCTCATGACCTCACTCATCACCTCGTCGGTGACGGCACGCAGGATGTAGCGGTCGCGGTCCATGCCCTCGTAGCGGGAGAAGTCCAGCGGCTCGCCGAAGCGCACCGTGACGGGGGCGAGGTGCAGCATCCCCTTGCCGCCCGGCTGGACCTTGTCCATGCCGATCATCGCGAACGGCACCACCGGCGCGCCCGTCATCAGCGCGAGGCGGGCGATGCCGGTGCGGCCGCGGTAGAGACGGCCGTCGGGGGAGCGGGTGCCCTCGGGGTAGATGCCGAAGACCTTGCCCTCGTCGAGGATCCGGCGGCCGGTCATCAGGGCCGCGACACCGCCGTGGCCGCCGTCGCGGTCCACCGGGATCATGCCGGAGCTGCGGAAGAACCAGGCCATGAGCCGGCCCTTGACCCCCTTGCCCGTGACGTACTCGTCCTTGCCGATGAAGAACACCTGCCGCTTGACCACCAGGGCCAGGAAGAGCGAGTCGACGAACGTCACGTGGCTGCCCGCGAGGATGACCGGCCCGCTTCCGGGGATGTTCTCCGTGCCCTCCACCTTGGGGCGGTACAGGACGCGCATGAGCAATCCGAGGAACGCCTTGAGCAAGATGCGGGACAACGGGGCCCTCCGGTCGTGGTGGTCGGTGCGGCGCATGCCTGCGCAGGGGCTGACCATACTCGCCGGTATGGCCCGCGCGCACCCCGGGTAGGGGGTGGCGATACGGAGTGTTGACGTGAGTTTGCACGCCGTTTGTCTTTCGTCTTCACAGACGGAAGTCGTACGTGTTTACGATCTGCGCGTCCGACAGGCGCCCGACCGGCGCCGGGACCCGCAAGCAGCAAGGAGCGTTCATGGATCAGGAGCAGCGGCCGGGCAGGCGCACCCTTCTGGGGGCCGCCGCGGCCCTCGGAGCGGGAGCGGTCGTCCTCGGCGGCGGCGCGGGCACGGCGGCGGCCGCGGCCGCCGCCGCCCCGGCGACGCGGGGCCACGGCGGCGGCCCGGCGGGCGGGTCGTACAAGGACCTGCCGGTGCCGACCGTCATCGGGCACCGGGGCGCGTGCGGCTACCGCCCCGAGCACACCCTCGGCTCCTACCAGTTCGCCCTCGACAACGGCGCGGACGTCATCGAGCAGGACGTCGTCCCCACCAAGGACGGGCACCTCGTCTGCCGGCACGAGAACGACATCACCGCCACGACGGACGTCGCCTCCCGCCCCGAGTTCGCCTCCCGCAGGACGACGAAGACCGTCGACGGCGAGGCCCACACCGGCTGGTTCACCGAGGACTTCACGCTCGCCGAGCTCAAGACGCTGCGCGCCAAGGAGCGCATCCCCGGCAACCGGCAGCACAACACCCTCTACGACGGCGTGTGGCAGGTGCCCACCTTCGAAGAGGTCCTGAAGTGGGCCGACGAGCAGGGCCGCAAGCGCGGCCGGCGCATCTGGCTGCACGTCGAGACCAAGCACCCCACCTACTTCCGCAAGGCCGGCCTCGGCCTGGAGGAGCGGCTCGCCAAGCTGCTGCGCCGCTACAACCACTCGGGGCGCAACGCCTACACCTTCCTGCAGTCCTTCGAACCGAGCAGCCTGCAGCGGCTCGGCCGGCTGGGCGTCGACTGCCCCAAGGTGCTGCTGCTGGACGACCTCACGACGCAGCCGTGGGACTTCGTCGAGGCCAAGGACCCGCGGACGGTGGCCGACCTCATCACGCCCAAGGGCCTTAAGTGGGTCTCCGGCTTCGCCCAGGGCATCGGCCCCTGGCTGAACTTGATCATCCCGCGGGACAAGAACGACAAGCTGACCAAGCCGACGACGCTCGTCCGCGACGCGCACGCCGCGGGGCTGATCCTGCACCCGTACACCATGCGCAACGAGAACAGCTTCCTGCCGGCGGACTTCCGGCGCGGCACCGACCCCAACGGCTACGGCGACGCGCTCGCGGCGTTCAAGACGTACTTCGCGACGGGGATCGACGGCATCTTCTCGGACAACTGCGACAGCGCGGCGCTTGCGCGGGACGCGTTCCTGAAGGGCTGACCCCCTGAGGCCGGTCCGGCACCGCCGGGCACGTCCGTGGGACATCCCGCCGTTGCGGCGGCAACAATGGTTCTGCCGGTGCAGAACCTGTTGCCGCCGCAACGGCGCCACCCGGACGGGTGATAACCCGCAACACCGGCAACCGGCGCGGCAAGCGCACACGTCACGCACCGCATGACGCAGAGCGATCTCCTGACCCGGCTGAGTCCCCTGCTCAAGGCGGAGTGCGCCGCCGAGGCGGCCGCCGTCGCCGGGACCGACGCCGCCGATCTCGAACAGAGCGTCTGGCTGCGGCTGCTCAGCGACGGCCGCACCATCGTCTCCGCGGGCCGCCTGCGGGCGACCGTCCGGGCCGAGGCCCGCGCCGAGCGCCGCCGCGCCCGGCGCGAGGTGCTCTACGACCCCACGCACGGCGAGCCGCCGGGCGGCCCCGACACGGGTGTCGAACAGCAGGTGCTCGCCGCCGAAGAGGGCAGGGCACTGCGCGCCGCCGTGCGCCGCCTGCCCGGCCGGTGCCCCCGTCTGCTGGCGGCCCTGCTGTCCCGGAAGGACCCGACCTACCGGGAAATCGCAGGCGAGTTGGGAATGTCACAAGGATCTTTGGGGCCCGTACGTTCCCGTTGCCTGGGATGCCTGCGCAGAATGCTGACGGCGGAGGTTGCGGCTCCTGAACCCCGGGGAAAGGAGCGGTAGACGGCCGGCGCCACGGAGGCGACGTGCACCCGCGACGGCTCCTGCCAGGGCGGATCAGGGCGAACCGAACCGAAAAAGGGGAGGCGTGGGCACATGGGCATGAGCGTGACCATCTCTGCGGCGACCGATCACGACGCCGAGCAGATCCTCAAACTCCAGTACCTCTGCTATCAGGGCGAGGCCGAGCTCTACGGCGACTACTCCATCGCTCCGCTCACCCAGACCCTCGCCGAGCTGCGCGGCGAACTGGCGGCGGGCTGCGTGCTCGTGGCCAGGCTGGGCGAGGAGGTCGTGGGCTCGGTGCGCGGCGCGGCCGGACCGGACGGCACGGCGGTGATCTCGGGGATGATCGTGCACCCCCGCATGCAGCGGCACGGCCTGGGCGGGCGGCTGCTCGCCGCGGTCGAGGCGCGGCTGGCGGCGCAGGGCGCCACCCGCTTCCGGCTCGCCACCGGCCACCGCAACGAGGGCAACCTGCGCCTGTACCGCAAGTGGGGGTACGCGCAGGTGTCCACCGAGCAGGTCACGCGCAAGCTGACGCTGGTGACGCTGGAGAAGGAACCGGCGGGGGAGGCGCCCGCGGAGCCGGTGCCCGGCGCCCGAGGGGGAGCCGCCGAAGCGGCGCTCGCGACGAGCCGTTAGCCGGCCTGTGGCTGCGCCGCGCGGCGCAGCCACACCATCGCGGTCACCGGCAGGATGACCGGGATGAAGAGGTAGCCCATGCCGTAGTCCGACCAGACGGTGGCGTCGGGGAAGGACGAGGGCGCGACGAGCGTCCACGTGCCGACGACGAGGACGCCGGCCAGCTCGGCGGCGCAGCACACCAGGGCCGCCCTGCGGGCCGCGGGGCCGCCGCGGACGAGGGAGTACGTGATGAAGGCGTACACCACGGCGGCGACGGCGGACAGCACGTAGGCCAGGGGCGCCCGGCCGAAGTCCAGGATCATCTGGACGACCGAGCGGGAGGCGGCGGCGACGGTGAAGACGCCGTAGAGCCACACCAGCAGCCGGCCGGGCCCTTCGCCGAGGTTGAATCCCGGCTTCGCGGAGGTGGTCGGTTCGGTCACGGTCAGCCTCCCCAGATGTCGTAGAGCCGCACTTCGAGCACGGCGAGGATGACGCCGCCGGCGGCCACGGTGGCCGATCCCCAGCGGGTCCGCTCGGCGAGCGACATGAAGCCCGCGGCGGGGACGGCCGCGGCCGAGCCGATGAGATAGGCCAGGAAGATGGCGGTGCCCTGCTCGGGCTTGTCGCCGCCGGCCAGCCGCACCACGCCGACGACGAGCTGGGCGACCGCCAGGACGGTCACCACGGCCATGCCGATGAAGTGCCAGTCCTTGGTGGACTGGTCCCGGGAGAAGGCGAAGCCGCACCAGGCGGCCAGCGCGAGGGCGGTCACGCCGACCGCGAGCGTCAGTGCGTCGATCACCGTGGCCACCGCGCTGCCGGGGCGTGCGGATGGGGCTGGACAAGCATGGGACGACTTTAATGGCCCGTCGCGGGGACGCCGCGCTCGCCCCCGCGGCGGGCGCCGCCGGGTCGTGGCCTTGACCACACCGGGAGCGCGCGGCGCGCGGAGGAGGGACGCGCGGCAATGGATCTCCGGGTACGTCCGCGCAGGTCACCGGCGGTCGCCGAGTGGCTTGAAGATCACTTACGGGTGGGTGGTGCGTCCACGTACCGGCCACTCACGTCCGCTATTCGGACAGGCTTGGCCGACTCGCACGCCTGTCTGTTTTACTTCCTGCATGACCACGACGAGCAGCCGCACCTGTGCGACCGAGGCGATGACGACGCCCGGCGCTGCTCGTTGCATGTGTCGAATGTGTGACCGCTGAGGGCCCCCGTTCCGTGCCTCGCGCCCCGAAGCGAGACCCGTAGAGCCCGCGTCCCGTGTCCCACCGGACCGGACGGCTCCGCCCAGCGTCACCAGGATCCCCCGAAGCCGCGACCCGCTCGCGCCCGCCGGGGCACCCTATGCCGCGCTCCGCAATGAATGCCCGTGCCCGGCCCCCTCACCGCCGCGCACTCGACAGTGACGGAAACCCCTGTGATCACCACTACGGGCCTGACAAAGGTCTACCGCTCACGCGGCCGCGAGGTCACCGCCCTCGACGGCGTCGACCTCCACGTGCGGGAGGGCGAGGTGTACGGCGTCGTCGGTCAGAGCGGCGCCGGCAAGTCGACCCTCATCCGCTGCGTCAACCTCCTGGAGCGTCCCACCACCGGCACGGTCACCGTGGCGGGCCAGGACCTCACCGCCCTCGCCGGGCGCGGCAACCGCGCCGGGGCCGAGCTGCGCAAGGCGCGCAGCCGCATCGGCATGGTCTTCCAGCACTTCAACCTGCTGTCCTCGCGGACCGTGCAGTCCAACATCGAGCTGCCCCTGGAGATCCTCGGCGTCTCCGGCAAGGAGCGCGAGCGCAAGGCCCTCGAACTGCTCGACCTCGTCGGCCTCGCCGACAAGGCCAAGGCCTACCCCGGCCAGCTCTCCGGCGGCCAGAAGCAGCGCGTGGGCATCGCCCGCGCCCTCGCCGGCGACCCCAAGGTGCTGCTCTCCGACGAGTCGACCTCCGCGCTCGACCCGGAGACCACCCGCTCCATCCTGCAGCTGCTGCGCGACCTCAACCAGCAGCTCGGCCTGACCGTCCTCCTCATCACCCACGAGATGGAGGTCGTCAAGACGATCTGCGACTCCGCGGCCCTGATGAAGGGCGGCCGCGTCGTGGAGTCCGGCACCGTCTCCGAACTCCTGGCCACCCCCGGCTCCGAGCTCGCGGCCGAGCTCTTCCCGGTCGGCGGCGAGCCCTCCGGCCCGGACCGCACCGTCGTGGACGTCACCTTCCACGGCGACGCCGCGACGCAGCCGGTCATCTCCCAACTCTCCCGTACGTACAACATCGACATCTCGATCCTGGGCGCCGCAATGGACACCGTCTGCGGCAAGCAGGTCGGCCGGATGCGCATCGAGCTGCCCGGCCGCTTCGAGGAGAACGTCGTCCCCATCGGCTTCCTGCGCGAGCAGGGGCTGCAGGTGGACGTCGCCGACGTGCAAGAACCGGCTCCGGCCGGCGCGCTCCTGAAGGATGGTGCCAAGTGACCTGGGCCGAGATGCAGCCCCTGCTGCGCGACGCGTGTCTCGACACCCTCTTCATGGTGTGGTGGTCCACCGTCTACACCATCCTCGGCGGCCTTCCGCTGGGCATCCTGCTGGTCCTCACCGACCGCGGCGGCCTGCTGCAGAACGTCGTGGTCAACAAGATCGTCGGTGTGGTCGTCAACCTCGGCCGCTCGCTGCCCTTCATCGTCCTCATGGTGTGGCTGATCCCCTTCAGCCGCTTCGTGGTCGGCACCTCCATCGGGCCCAGCGCGGCCGTCGTGGCCCTCGCCATCGGCGCGATCCCGTTCTTCGCCCGGCTGGTGGAGACCGCGCTGCGCGAGGTCGACCACGGCCTCGTCGAAGCCGTCCAGTCCATGGGCGGCGGCACCTGGACCGTGATCTTCAAGGTGCTGCTCCCGCAGGCGCTGCCCTCCGTCATCGCCGGCCTGACCACCACCGTCATCGCCCTCATCGGCTACTCCGCGATGGCCGGCGCAGTCGGCGGCGGCGGCCTCGGCAACCTGGCCATCGTCTACGGCTACCAGCGCTCCGAGACCGACCTGATGAACATCACCATCGTGCTGCTCATCGTCATCGTCACCCTCGTCCAGCTCGCCGGCGACCTCGTCGTACGGACCCTCGCCCGGCGCGGCGGACGGCAGGCGGCCCCCGTGGGGCTGCGCCGCCTGTGGGCCCCCGCCCGGGTCGCCGCGAAGCCCGTGGCGACCGTCCCGGCCCAGGCCGAGGCGCCGGAGGCCGTCAAGTCCTCCTGAACCCCAAGACTTCCTGATCGGAGCTGATCAGGCCTGGCACCGAGGGGCTCTTCGCCCCTCACCGCAGAACCACGAGCCCGGACCCTTTGCCGGGCGCAACACCTCGTGAACCCAGGAAAACCAGAAAGAGGGGCACTCTTCGTGCGTACCACCGTCAAGCTCACCGCCGCCCTCGCGGCCGCCGCCGCGCTCACCCTCGGCCTGAGCGCGTGCAGCGCTCCGTCCGACACCTCCTCCTCCGGCAGCTCGTCGAAGAAGGGCAAGGACGCCGACCCGGCGGCCAAGCTCGTCGTCGCCGCCAGCCCGACCCCGCACGGCGACATCCTCAACTACGTCCGCGACAACCTCGCGGAGAAGGCCGGCCTGAAGCTGGAGGTGAAGGAGTTCAACGACTACGTGCTCCCCAACACCGCCACGCAGAACGGCGAGGTCGACGCCAACTTCTTCCAGCACAAGCCGTACCTCGACGACTTCAACAAGAAGAACAAGACGGACATCGTCCCGGTCGTCAACGTCGAGATCGAGCCGCTCGGCCTGTACTCCGAAAAGGTAAAGAAGGCCGGCGACCTCGGCAGCGGCGCCACCATCGCCGTGCCCAACGACGCCACCAACGAGGGCCGCGCCCTGAAGCTGCTGGCCGACAACGGCGTCATCGTCCTCAAGGACGGCGTCGGCGCCGCCGCCAAGCTGTCGGACATCAAGGACGACAAGGGCATCAAGTTCACCGAGCTCGAGGCCGCGCAGATCCCCTCCCGCCTCGCCGACGTCGACGCCGCCGTCATCAACGGCAACTTCGCCATCGGCCACAAGCTCAACCCGGCCAAGGACGCCATCGCCCTGGAGAAGGCCGACGGCAACCCCTACGCCAACTTCCTCGCCGTGAAGAAGGGCAACGAGTCCGACCCGCGCGTCGAGAAGCTCGCGAAGCTCCTCAACTCCGACGAGGTGAAGAAGTTCATCGAGCAGAAGTTCAGCAACGGTGCCGTCCTCCCCGCCTTCGGCGCCGTGAAGGGCTGACCCCGGCCGTCCCTTCCTCACCTTCCCTCACCACAACCGCCCCTGTGGCCCCAGGCCCCGCGCACGCGACGACGTGCGCGGGCCCGACGCGCTTGGCGCACGCACGCATCGATGCTGCATGCTGGTGCACCCGAGCCCGGACCGCCCCGTCCCGAGCCCACCTCCCCGGCGTTGGAGCAGCACATGACATCCACCTTCCCGGACATCTCCATCAGTACGGACCGGCTGGTGCTGCGCCCGTTCGAGGCCCAGGACGTGCCCGCGCTCGCCGAGATGATGAGCGACGAGCTCGTCACCGCCTGGACCTCCGTACCCCACCCCTACACCACCGCCCACGCCCGTGACTGGGCCCTGCGCGAAGCCCCCGCCGAGCGCACCTCCGGGCGCGGAATCGTCTTTGCGGTCACCGAGTTCCTCACCCACCGCCTCGTCGGCTGCGTCCACCTCCACCACACCGACTGGCGCGCCCTCTCCGCCGAGGCCGGCTACGTCATCGCCCCCTGGGCCCGCGGCGAGGGCTACGCCTGCGAATCCGTCCTCGCCGTCGCCGAGTGGCTCTTCAACGACCAGAAGTTCGAGCGCCTGGAGCTGCGCACCGCCGCCGACAACACGGCCTCCCAGCAGGTCGCCCAGAAGATCGGCTGCATCAGCGAGGGAGTGCTGCGCAACGCCTGGATAGGACGCGGCCGCACCGAGGACGGGAGCTGGACCGAGCTCCGCTCCGACCTCATCGTCTGGAGCCTCCTGCCCGAGGACCTCGACGAGCTGCGCGAACAGCCCGCCGGCGACCCCGGGTACGCCGGGGCCTTCCGCGACTGGTCCTGACGGACGGCCGGGTCCCGAAGCGGAGCCGGAAGGTCCGGACCAGCACGGGGTACGCTCACCCTGCCCGCCGACGGGCACCACCGCAGACCCACCGACAAGCCCAGGAGAATGACGACGATGGCCGACCGGGTCACGGTGATCGGGTGCGACGGCTCACCACTCACGGACGCGGCCCGCTCCGCCCTGGCCGCCGCCACCTTCGTGGCCGGCGCCGCCCACCACCTGGCGCTGCCCGAAGTGCCGCCCGCCGCCGAGCGCGTCCGCCTCGGCAGCGTCGACCTCGCCGCCCGCCGCATCGCCGGCCACCGCGGCTCCGCCGTCGTCCTCGCCGACGGCGACCCCGGCTTCTTCGGCGTCGTCCGCACCCTGCGCGCCCCCCAGCACGGGCTGGAGGTCGAGGTCGTGCCCGCCGTCTCCGCCGTCGCCGCCGCCTTCGCCCGCGCCGGCATGCCCTGGGACGACGCCCAGGTCGTCGTCGCCCACAGCCGCGACCTGCGCCGCGCCGTCAACGTCTGCCGCGCCCACCCCAAGGTCGCCGTCCTCACCTCGCCCGGCGCCGGCCCCGCCGAGCTCGCCCTCCTCCTCGGCGACGTCCACCGCACCTTCGTCATCTGCGAGGAGCTCGGCACCGAGCGCGAGCAGGTCACCGTCCTCACCTCCGACAAGGCCCCCGACCACCACTGGCGCGACCCCAACGTCGTCATCGTCATCGGCGGCAGCGGCGCCGGCGGCGGCTGGATCGCCGGCCGCGACCCCGGCTACCCGCCGGCCGTCCGCGGCTGGGCCCTGCCCGCCGACGCCTACGGCAGCGACCTCGGCGAGGGCGAGGCCCCCGAGCTGCGCGCCGCCCAACTCGCCCGGCTCGGCCCCCGCGTCGGCGACCTCGTCTGGGACATCGGCTCCGGCTGCGGCGCCGCCGCCGTCGAGGCCGCCCGCTTCGGCGCCGCCGTCATCGCCGTCGACCGCGACCCCGACGCGTGTGCCCGCACCACCGCCGTCGCCCGCCGCTACGGCGTCCAGCTCCAGGTCGTCCACGGCACCGCCCCCCAGGTCCTGGAGGACCTCCCCGAACCCGACGTCGTCCGCGTCGGCGGCGGCGGCCCCCCCGTCGTCGCGGCCGCCGCCGCCCGCCGACCCGAGCGCATCGTCGCCCACGCCGCCACCCGCGACGACGCCGAAGCCGTCGGCCGCGCCCTCGCCGAAGGCGGCTACGGCGTCGAGTGCACCCTGCTCCAGGCCGTGGAGCTCGACCCCGCCGCCTGGACCGAGCGCGAACGCTCCGTCGCCTTCCTGCTGAGCGGACGCCGCACCCACCTGTGATCCCCGGCGGGCCGGGCTGGGGGTAGGCTGGCAGATCGTTGTACCGCCCCTTCGGTGTCCGACACCACAGTCGCCAATGTCCCGAACGCGCCCTCCCCTTGGCGGGAGCACGGCAAGGTAGGGGCGGGCGGTGCACAACGTGCCGCGAGGCACGGACGCTCGTTCTTGACTATGGGCGTGAGCGGTTGGAAGGAGCACTACCGATGGGCGAGGGGTACGCATGACCGACACCGGCCAGTTCCCGGGCGAGGGACAGCCGGAGAACGCAGGCGCGCTGCCCGGCCACCCGTTCCCCACGGAGGCCGTAGCCCCTGCCGACCCCGGCGCCCCGGCCGCTCCGGCCGCGTTCACCTTCCTCGACCACGAGGACGGCACGGACGCCGACGGCGCCGACGAGGACGACCTCCTGCTGATGCCGGGCGCCCAGGGCGCGTGGATGGAACAGCCGGCCGTCCAGGGCGGCACGCACGAGAGCGGCGGGCGCGACACCGGCTCCGTCGACTACGGCGACGTCCGCACGCCCCCGGCGCCCGCCGCTCTCGTG
>NZ_JBPQTW010000112.1:0-22286 GCF_051386535.1 Streptomyces sp. URMC 127 | reverse complement strand
CACCCATGCCTCGCGCCCCTCCCCCGCGTGATCACGACAGGGGGACGCTAACGGCGCTCCGCGCCCGGGGTCTTGGGTCCTGGGACCCCATTCGGGGCCCCAGGGGCGCCGGGGGTCAGTCGGCCGGTCAGCCGGTCACCCTGACGGATTCGACGATCTTGTCAATGTCGGAAGGGGAGACCGCCCCTTGCTTCCTGATGATGCGCACCAGGAACGGCTTGTCCTCGGCGTCCATGCCGACGACGTCGGTGCCGTCGACGGTGGTCCCTTCCGGAGGGGAGTGGTCCAGGCCGTTCGAGGCCTGGGGGTTGTAGTCGATGCGGCGCACGTTGGCACCGCCTACCTTGATGTCCTTCGTCTCCTTGGACGCGGCGCCCACGGCGTAGGTGGCTTCCGCCCCCAACGCCGCCAGGTCCAGGTCGCCGGCCTCCATGAACGAGGTTTGAACGGCCACCCTTGCGACTATGGAGCCATCCTTACTCAAGGTGACGCCGGTGGTGTTCGGCTTCTTCTCCTGCCCCGGAGGAACAGGCTTCCATCCTTCCGGATAGGACACTGTCACCTGCTGCGCTTCCAGCTTGCCCCAGCCCTTCGGCTCACCCGGAGCATCTCCGTCGTCCGCGCCATTCCCGCAGCCGCCGAGCAGAGCGGCGGCGAGTCCGGCCGTGACGGAAGAACGGAAGAGACGGAAGAGGAGGCCGGTGCGTGATGGCCCTGGGTCACCGTATGAGGGGTTCTTTCCCCTTGAGGCAAAAACGTCACCTATGCCACTCATGCCCCGCGCCCTCTGTTCTTGATCACTTCCAGCCCACGCTAGCCTGCGCGGGACGCCCGGCCATGGGCCCACGGGCCCACGCCGGGCCCAAAGTTCGCTGTAAAACGGGGGCAAGCCTTGACAGTGCTCACGACTACCGGTCTCACCGGTCTGCTGGTTGCCCTGGGGGCGTTGCCGGCGTACTTCGCGCATCGGCTGCTGGCGATTTTCAGGGTGCTGCGGCACGGCCTCAAGGCCGAGGCCGTGTGCGTGGAGGTGCAGATGTCCTCGGGCCGCGAGGACACCACCTATCACCACGTGTTCGAGTTCGACGCCGCCGACGGCCGGCGCATCCGGTTTTCGGAGGACGTCTCTCAGGGCATCGGGCGTGGCTACCGGACGGTCGCCCACTACGACCCCGCCGACCCGTCGCGCACGGCCACGATCGCAGGCCGGGATGACCTCGCGCCCGTCCTCCTCCCGGCGTTCGGCGCCCTGGTAGGGGGTTTCATCTGGATTTCGGTCTTCTTAGCAGCATTCGGCCGCTTTCTGCTCTAGCGGCCACGTCATGACGAACCCGGCTCCTCGCGCCGCCGAGGTCAATACGCCCCGCTATACCGCCTTTTCATGCTCTCGGAGCATCCTGCCGGCGCAAGGGATGGTGTTCTCCGGGCTCCCGCGACGCGGATAAAGTGCTGCTGCAGTTGTACGGGGGAGAATGATGTGCGGTCGTCTGCGGTACGGGGCGTCCGGAGGGGCAGGTAATCAGACGTGGCGACCGCAATAGCAGTTACCAGTGCTGACCTCGTACTGGCGCCGCCGGACGGGCGGACGCCGTCCGCAGCGGCGCTCCGCCCCCCGAGCGAGCAGTCGCTGAACGACGCTCTCGCCGGCATGCAGGCGCTGGTGGAGCAGTGCGGGCACGTGATCGTGCTCTATCCGTCCTCCCTCGCCGTGTCCCACGAGCGCCGCCTCCAGACGATCCGTTCGGTGCTGGACAACGGCAGGATCGCCCTCGTACGGAGCGACCTGCCGCCCCTGGCGCTGGCCGTGCTCGCGCGGCAGCTGCGGCAGATCTCCGTCTTCGATTTCGGCGCGGGCGTCGTCGGCTCGGCGGCGCTGCTGTTCTCCCACTACCTGTACGCCGGCGCCCTGCTGAACTCCGTGGCCAAGCTCGACCACGTGCCCGTCGGGCTCACGGCGCACGCGAAGTCCTGGGTGCCGGGTTCGCAGTTCGGCGTCCTGGCGGGCCCCGCACCGCAGCTGATCAGGATCGGCGCCGCGGGCAGCATGCTGGCCGGCCCGAAGTTCGGCACGTACCTGACCGTCGCTCAGGGACGGATCGCCTCGGACTGGGTCACATCGACCCTCGCGCCCGCCTGGGCCGTCCAGTCCCTCCAGCAGGCGGAGTTGCCCCAGGAGTCCCTCCGCTGGTGGGGAACCGGGAAACTGGTCGAGTTCGTCGCGGGGATCGGGGATACTTCGGTGCTCGCCCAGCTCGTCGCCTCCGTGAAGCGGCAGCCGTGCCCGTGGTGCGGGCTGGAGCTCATCGGCGAGCGCTGCGTGTTCTGTGCTGCGTCTCTCTCACCCCATGCGAACCAGCAGCCGCACAACAGCGTCGTTAGTCCCGGACTGCAGGGGCAGTCCGCCGAGTGACCCGCAGAGGGCACGCCTCCGGCCGCACGCCGCCGCGCGGCACGGCCGGCGCGCACTCACGTCACTTCTCCCGAGCACGAAGCGAGTACCGAGCAAGTTCCAGCGCGCCCGCACCGCCGCTCACCGCATCCATCCTTGAACGAGGTAGTCCGCAACCATGAACTCTCGCCAGCGCCGCGGCATCATGCTGCTCCTCCTCTCCGTTGTGTGCGCCTTCGCCGCATTCATCGGCGTGCTCTCGGTGATCAATGACGTCGACTCCAAGGTGGGGCCCGAGGTCACGGCGTACGAGCTGGCGACGGACGTGCCCGCGTACCGGGCGCTGGAGCCCGGGAACTTCAAGCAGGTCTCCCTGCCCAAGCGGTGGCTGCCCAGCACGGCGGTGACCAGCCTTGACGACGTCACGGGGAAGATAGCGGTCAATCCGCTCAAGGCGGGCTCCCTCCTGCAGTCCGACATGATCACCGAGCGGCCGGCGCTCAAGCCCGGGCAGCAGGAGATCGCGATCATGATCGACGCCGCGACGGGTGTCGCCGGCAAGATCACCCCCGGGGCCACGGTGAACGTCTACGCCACGTTCTCGTCCGCGACGGGCAAGGGCACCGGTGAGGACAGCGCCGCGCAGCCGCGCTCCAAGGTCATCGTCAGCAACGCCAAGGTGATCGACGTCGGCAAGCTGACCCCGCTGGCCCCGAAGGAGGGCGAGTCGCAGTCCGGCGGCTCGGCCGTCCCGATCACCTTCGCGCTGGAGACCCTCGACGCCCAGCGCATCGCCTACGCCGAGTCCTTCGCCTCCCACGTCCGCCTCGCGCTCGTCGCGCCGGGCAGCGACACGACCATCCCGCCGAACCAGCGGGACTACACCCTGAACGGCGACAAGTGAGGTAACGGATGGCCACAAGAATCCTCCCGGCCGTCGGTGACGCGGACGCCGCCCGGTCGGTGACGGCGCTGCTGAGCCAGCTCCCGGACACCGATCCCGCCCAGCCGGCGGTCAGCTCCACCCAGCTCCTCGACACCCTCGCGCAGCTCGCCCACGACTCGATGACCGGCCTTCCCGAGGTCGTCCTCGTCCACGAGCGGATCGGGCCGGTGCCCGCCCTGGAGCTCGTCCGCGAAGTGGCGCTGCGGTTCCCGGCGGTCGGGGTCATCCTGATCACGGCGGACACCAGCCCCGCGCTGATCTCCGCCGCCATGGACGCGGGCGCGCGCGGCCTCGTCGGCCTGCCCCTGTCGTACGACGAGCTCCTGGCGCGCGTGCGGGCGACGGGCAACTGGGCCGTCGGCGTGCGCAGGCACCTGACCGCCGAGGCCGGGGTCCCCAGCGGGCCCGGCGGCACGGTGGTCACGGTCTCCGGCGCCAAGGGCGGCGTGGGGACGTCGGTGATCAGCATCCAGATGGCGCTCGCCGCCAGGGCGGCCGGGCGGAGCGTCGCGCTGGTGGACATGGACCTGCAGAACGGGGACCTCGCCTCGTACCTCGACGTGCAGTTCCGGCGGTCCGTCGCCGACCTCGCCGACATCCACGACATCACCCCGCGCGTCCTGCAGGACGTCGTCTTCAACCACGAGACGGGCCTCGGCCTGCTGCTCGCCCCGGGGGACGGCGAGCGCGCCGAGGAGGTGAGCGAGCGGACGGCCCGTCAGCTCGTCAGCGCGCTGCGCGGCCGCTACGAGGTCGTCGTCATCGACTGCGGCTCCCAGATGACCGGCGCGAACACCGCGGCCATCGAGGTCGCGGACATCGCCGTGCTCGTCCTCACGCCGGACGTCGTCACCGTACGGGCGGCCAAGCGCATGGTGCGCATGTGGGAGCGGCTGCAGGTCCGCAAGGCCGAGGAGACCATCGCCGTCGTCAACCGCGCCGTGCGCAACACCGAGATCCAGCCTCCGCTGGTCGAGCGCGTCGTCGGCACGCGCCTGGCGCGTACGGCCGTGCCCGCCCACTTCAAGGACCTGCAGCCGGTGGTGGACGCGGGCCGCATGCAGGACCTCGACAGCCGCAGTGTGGTCAGACAGGCGATGTGGGCACTGGCCGGTGAGCTGGGTCTCGTACGCAGCGCCGCCCAGCATGCGGCCGGCAGGCGGGGGCGGCCCAAGTACCGCGGCGACCGCGGGGCCGTCGGCTTCCGGCGGCGGCGCGGCGGCGCCGACGGGGAGGAAGGCATAGGCCCCGGCTCGCCGCCCGACGCCCCGGCCGGGGACAGGACCGGGCCATGACCGTCCCGACTGTGCGGCTCCCCGCCCGACGCCCCGGCCGGGGACAGGACCGGGCCATGACCATCCCGTCTGTGCGGCTCCTCGGCCGGCGTGCCGACCGCGGACAGGTCGCGGTCGAGTTCCTCGGCGTCCTGCCGCTGATCCTCCTGCTGCTGATCCTGCTCTGGGAGTGCGTCCTGGCCGGCTACACGTACACGCAAGCGGGGCACGCGGCCGACAGGGGCGCCCACCAGGGCGCGATCGCGAGCGAAGGGACGCGCGAGACCGCCTGCCGCGGCGCGGTGCTGGGCGGCCTCGAGCCCTCCTGGCGCGACGGGGCCGGCATCCGGTGCCGTGACGACGTCGGCAGCGGCCTGTACGAGGCCGAGGTCGAGCTGGAGGTTCCCGTCCTCTTCCCCGGCCTGGCGAGCTTCCCCGTGCCCATCCGGGGCCGGGCCGCCGTGGCGAAGGAGGGGTGAGGCATGGCCGACCGCACCGACCACACGGGGCGCACCGACCGCACAGGGCGCACCGGGCGCACCGGGCACACCGGGCGCCGTGACCGCACCGGGCGCCGTGAACACACCCGGCGCCGTGACCGCGGGCAGGCCTCGGTCGAGTTCATCGGCATGCTGCCCGTGCTGATCCTGATCGGGCTGGCCGTGATCCAGACCGGCGTCGCGATGTACGCGATGGAGCAGGCCGGCACGGCCGCGCGCGCCGCGGCCCGCACGGCCGCACGCCCCGGCATGGAGAACGGATGCCGGTCGGCGGGCAAGGCGTCCATCAGCGGATGGCTGGCCGAGCGGGCCGACATCCGGTGCAGCGACGGCATCGGCGAGGTCACCGCGACCGCCGAGGTGAGCATCCCGTCGCTCATCGGGTTCGACCTGGGCAGCACCACCAAGACCGTCACGATGCCCCGCGACACGGCGCGGCCGTGACCCTCCGGCAGCCGAGCACACGACGGAACCGGCAGCCGAGCACACGACAGAAGGAGCCCCGAACATGAGCCTGAGGGCGCGCATCAACGCACCCGAGGCGGGCGGCGTGCAGCACGAGGAGAACCACCTCGTCGCGGTCTACCGCGCCAAGCTGCTGGAGGAGATCGACCTCGCCGAGATGTCCTCGCTGGCGGCCGCCGAGCGCAGGGCCCGGCTGGAGCGCGTCCTCGGGCACATCATCAGCCGGGAGGGGCCGGTCCTCTCCACGCACGAGCGCTCGCAGCTCATCCGCCGCGTGGTGGACGAGGCCCTGGGCCTGGGCATCCTGGAGCCGCTCCTGGAGGACGCCTCGATCACCGAGATCATGGTGAACGGGCCGGACCAGATCTTCGTGGAGCGCGCCGGCCGGGTCGAGCAGCTGCCGCTCCGCTTCGCCTCGGGCGAGCAGCTGATGCAGACCATCGAGCGCATCGTCTCCACGGTGAACCGCCGCGTGGACGAGTCCAACCCGATGGTGGACGCGCGCCTGCCCTCCGGCGAGCGCGTCAACGTGATCATTCCGCCGCTCGCCCTGTCGGGCGCGACGCTGACCATCCGCCGCTTCCCCCGTGCCTACACCCTGCGCGAGATGATCGGCCTGGGCTCCCTGGACGAGCAGATGCTGGCGCTGCTCTCCGCGCTGGTGCGGGCGAAGTTCAACGTCATCGTCTCCGGGGCGACCGGCTCCGGAAAAACGACCCTGCTCAACGCCCTCTCCGGGCTGATCCCGGAGAACGAGCGCATCATCACCATCGAGGACTCGGCGGAGCTCAGGCTCCAGCAGAACCACGTCATCACCCTGGAGTCCCGGCCTCCGAACGTCGAGGGCAAGGGCCAGATCACCATTCGCGACCTGGTCCGCAACTCCCTGCGCATGCGCCCCGACCGGATCATCGTCGGTGAGGTCCGCGGCGGCGAGACCCTCGACATGCTCCAGGCCATGTCCACCGGCCACGACGGATCCCTGGCCACCGTCCACGCCAACAACGCCGAGGACGCTTTGATGCGGCTGCAGACGCTGGCCTCGATGTCGGAGGTCGAGATCCCGTTCGCGGCGCTGAAGGACCAGATCAACAGCGCCGTGGACGTCATCGTCCAGCTGAGCCGCAACGCCGACGGCTCCCGGAAGATCAGCGAGGTGGCGATCCTGGACTCCCGCGGCCGGGAGGACTACCGGCTCGTCACGGTGAGCCGGTTCACGGCCCGGCCGATGTCCGCGGACGGCGTCGTGTACGGCGAGTTCACGTATTTCCCGCTTCCGCGCCGGGTGGCCGAGCGGCTCTACCTCAAGAACGAGCCCGTCCCGCCCGCCTTCGGCGTGGCCGACTCCGACGACCAGCTCGCCGCGCGCGAAGCCAAGTAGGAAGTCTCCCCACGGACATGGACAAGTTTGTGTTCCTGACGATCGGCGCCACGCTGCTGTGCTGCGTGCTCGCGATCGCCGGCGTGCACGTGTACGCCACGGGCAAGGCCCAGCGCCAGGCGCTGGTCGACCGGCTCACCCAGCAGGGGCCGGAGATACGCAAGGGCGGACGGCGCGAGGCGTTCCGGGGCATCGACCGCCGGATCCGCAAGACCGCGTTCGGCAGGAAGATCGAGCTGAAGCTGGCCGCCACCGGGCTCTCCCTCACTCCCGGGGAGTTCTTCGTCTACATGGTCGGCGCCACCGCCGGCATGTGGATCGTCGCGAGCATGCTCCTGGCGCCGTTCTTCGGCCCCCTCGCGGCCGGTGCCGGCCTGTGGGGCGCGTTCGCCTACCTCAACTGGCAGCGCCAGAAGCGCAACGAGAAGTTCATCAACCAGCTTCCCGAGCTCTCCCGCGTCGTCGCCAATGCCACCCAGGCCGGACTCGCCCTGCGCACGGCCCTCGCCATGGCCGCCGAAGAGCTTGAAAGCCCGGCCGGCGACGAACTGGCCCGGGTCGCCGACCAGCTGGCCGTCGGCCACACCCTCGACGACGCCCTGGACGAACTGGCCAAGCGGCTGCCCTCCCGGGAGCTGGTCGTCCTCGTCACGACCCTCGTGCTGTCCAACAAGGCGGGCGGTACGGTCGTCAGCTCGCTGCGCAGCCTCACCGTCACGCTGGAGGAGCGGAAGGAGACCCGCCGCGAGGTGCGCACCCAGCTCTCGCAGGTCACCGCGACGGCGTACATCGTCCCCGGCATGGGGCTCGGCGCCCTGCTGGTGATGGACCGCATCTGGCCCGGCGCCCTGGACAAAATCACTGGTTCGGTGATCGGGCAGGGCGCCATGATCGTGTCCATCGCCCTCTACGCCCTGGGGTTCTTCCTCGTCCGCCGCCTCGGCAAGATCGACGTCTGAGCGACCTGAGCGACCTGAGACACCTGAGAGATCTGAAAGATCCAAGAGATCCGAGAGAAGCTGCACCATGGGACTCCTGCTCGCACTCGTCTTCGCCCTCTCCATCGTCGGCATCTTCTACGGCCTCCGGCTCTACCGCGCCGACGCCAAGCTGCCCGCGGACCTGGCCGTCGCCCTGGAGGTCGGCGCCACCCGTACCAACGCCGCAGGTTCGCTCATCGACCGGCTGGGCATGCGCTACGCGCCCATGGTGCTGCGCATGATGGGGCCGGAGCGGGTGAACAAGACCCGCCGCCGCATCGACATGGCGGGCAACCCCGGCGGCCTCACCATCGACCGCTACGCCGCGCGCCGCTTCGTCTACGGCGTCACGGGCGGCGTCGGCGGACTGGTCATGCTGGCGGGAGGCAACGCACTGCTGGCGATCCTGATGTTCGCCTTCGGTGCGGTGTGGGTGGAAATCGGCCTCTGGTCGGCCGTCCGCGCCCGCAAGGAGGCCATCGAGCGCACGCTCCCGGACTTCCTCGACGTCCTCGCCGTCGTCGTCTCCGCGGGCCTCGGCTTCCGGCAGGCCCTCGACCGTACGGCCGAGAAGTACGAGGGGCCGTGGTCCGACGAGCTGCGCATCACCCTGCGCCAGATGGACATGGGCGTCAGCCGCCGCCAGGCCTTCGAGGAGCTGCGCAAGCGCAACGACTCGGAGCAGGTCGCGATGTTCGTGACCGCGCTGCAGCAGGGCGAGGAGCTCGGCTCGCCGATCGTCGACACGCTGATGGCCATCGCCGACGACATGCGCCGCACGGACGCCCAGAACGCGCGGCGCAAGGCCGCGAAGGCCGTGCCCAAGGCCACCACCATCATCACGATGATCATGGTCCCGGCGACGCTGATCCTCATCGGGGCGGGCATGTTCTTCGGCTCGGGCCTGCTGGGGTAGGGAGACAGTGACGATGGCGTACCGCGCGGTCGCCGGGTCGCCGGCCGCGATCACCTCCGGGGGCCTTACGGTCCCTGAGGAGCTCGTGGCCGACGAACCGGCGCTCAGAATCCAGCTGTCCGCACTCCAGGCGCTGTGCCGGCAGGTCTTCGGCTTCCGGCTGGCCATGATCGCGCTCGCGGCCCCCTTCGCCCTCTACGGGGCCAGGCGCGGCTGGCCCACCTGGCTGGTCGGCGCCGCGATCCTGTTCACCTTCATGGGGTCGTACATCCTGATCCGCGACTGGGAGCGGTTCGGGCCGCTGCTCCTCAAGCACCCCACGCTGCTCGGCCTCGACACCGCTCTCGGCGCGCTCATGCTCTTCACCGCGACGCCGGAGAGCCCGCTCGCCTACGTGACCATCTGCACGCCGCTGCTGGCCGGGCTGGTCTACGGGTGGCGAGGCGCGGGAATCTTCGTTTCCCTCACGCTCCTGATCGTCGGCCTGGCCTACGCGGGGGACCGTCATGCGGATCTCCTCAGCATGGACGGAGCCGCACTGCTGCCGGGGGTCTGCGTCCTCGCGGGCTCGGTCGGCGTCACCCTGCGGCGCCACGTGCTGCGCTTCGGCGCCGCCAGCAAGGTGCTGACGGACACCCGGTCGCGGCTCGCGGTGAGCGAAGCGGTGCAGAGCGAACGCGCCCGGCTGGCCCGGGAGATGCACGACTCGGTGGCCAAGACGCTGCACGGGCTCGCGCTGGCGGCCGACGGACTGGCCCACTCCGCCGACCGCATGGACCCGAAACGGATAAAGGAGCAGGCCGAGCTGGTGAGCCGCTCGGCGCGGCGCGCGGCGGCGGAATCCCGCGAGCTGCTGTCGGACCTCAGGCGCGAGTCGGGGCTGGACGGCGGTGTGGACATCACCGTCGAACTCTCGGCGCGGGTCGCGGATTTCGCGCGCCGCACCGGCCTGACGGCCGTCTGCCGGCCGGTCGGCAGCACCGCCGTCCCCCCGGTGCCGCACGCGGTCGCGCGGCACATGCTGACCATCGCCTCCGAGGCGATGGAGAACGCCCACCGGCACGCGGACCCCTCGAAGCTCGACGTTTCCGTGGGCGTGGTCAAGGGTGCCGTCCGGATCAGCGTCCGTGACGACGGCCGTGGCCTGCTCCCCGGCACGACCCTGGAGCAGCTGAAGCGGAGCGGGCACTTCGGTCTGGTCGGAATGGTGGAGCGGGCGGCCCGCATCGGCGCCCGGATCCGCATCGGCAAGGGCAGCGCGGAGGAGGGCACCGAGGTGCGTCTGGAATTCCCGCTGGCAGCACTCGGACCGGCTGCCGACGGAACAGGGCCGCCGGCGGCCTCCTGAGCCACCCGTCATGTCCGCACACCACCGAGAGGAGGGCGCAGCGTGCAGAACCGTCCCCGCACCCACGTGGCGCCGCCGCACCCCCAAGCCCCGGCACCGCTCACGCGTCCGCAGCCGGCGTCATCCCCTGCAGGGCCCACCGGCCCGCAGGATCCCCGGAGCCTCTTCGGCATCCCCGCCGCACGCGACGCCGCCCCGCTGCGGGTCATCGTCGCCGACGACAACCCCGTCGTACGGGCAGGGCTCACGGCGCTTCTCTCCGGCCGACGGGACATCGAGGTCGTCGCCGAGGCGGGAAACGGGCGGGAGGCGTACGACGCCGCCTACCGGCTGCGGCCGGACGTCGTGCTCCTGGACGTCCGGATGCCCGAGGTGGACGGCATCTCGGCGCTCCCGTACCTCGTGCAGCTGGCGCCCGTCCTGATGCTGACGTACAGCCAGGAGTCCGAGATCGTGCACGAGGCTCTGCGCCTGGGTGCCGGCGGCTACCTGGTCCACGGCGAGTTCACGGCCGAGGAACTCGTCGTGGCCATACGCAACATCAAACAGGGGCGGGCCCACTTCACCGCCACGGCTTCCACGGCATTGCTGGCCCGCGTGCGGCAGGCGAACGGCCGTCCCGAGCTGCCGGACGGTCTGGGCAGGGGCGCGCCCGGCGAGGGTCACCCCGCTCCTCACTCCACTGCACCCCCGCCCGAACCGGCCCGGTTCGCGCTGAGCCGGCGGGAGGAGGAGGTGATGGACCTCATCGCCGCGGGGATGACGAACGCCGAGATCGCGGCGGCGTGCTTCATCAGCGAAAAGACGGTCAAGAACCACATCAACCGCATCTTCACCAAGTTGCAGACGGAGACCCGGAGTCAGGCCATCGCCCTGTGGCTCGGCACGGCACGCGGTGGAGGGCGCAGTGGAGGGCGGGCGCATGGGTGACGCACTGCCGCGGAAGCGGGCCCGCAGGCGCGGGCAGGTGGCTCGTGCACGCCTTTGGGCCCGGGATTGGGCCTTGGGACCCATGTTCAGAAGTGGGGTTCCGGCGTACGTTTCTGCTGCCGTCGGGGAGGCCGGTCAGGTGACGACCGGAGGCGCTGATGGAGCCAGGACTTACGTAGAAGCCGGTTTGGCGCCGGCTGAGGCCGGAGGGGAAGACCATGAACGACAAGCTGCTGAAGGCGGCCGTCGACACCAAGGTGCACGTGGTGGAGTGGCGGGACGTCGTCATCGACCGGATGTTCCGTCGCGAGCGGTCCAAGGGCCAGACCGCGGTGGAGTACATCGGCATGATCGTGGTCGTGGTGGCGATCCTGGCGGCGATCGTCGGCTTCACGGACATCGGCGACAGCATCAAGAAGAAGATCATGAAGGCGATCGACGGGACCGACAACATCGGCAAGGACAGCAAGAGCGGGGGCGGCCAGTCGGCCAAGCCCTCGAACTGATGCCCTTTACCGGCCGGCCGCACCGCGAGGCAGGGCAGACCCTCCCCATCTACATCACGGTGGTGGCGGGCCTGCTCTTCCTCGCGTTCGCCTATGTCGCGGTCGGTCAAGCCGCCGTCTCCCGCAACGGCGCCCAGTCCGCCGCGGATGCCGCCGCGCTGGCGGCCGCACAGGACGCACGGGAACAGCTCCGCGCCGGCCTCCTCGTCTCCCTCACCGATCCTGCGAGCTGGCAGCACGCCCTCAAGGGCAAGAACCTCTTCACCGAGAGGGCCTGCGCGGCGGCGAGGCGATTCGCGGAACGCAACGACGCACAGATGGGGGACGGTCCCGAGGGCTGCCGGAAGCTCACCGACGGACGTACGGGCTTCACCGTCAAGCTGCAGTCCAGGAAGGCCGTCGGCGGCTCTGCCATCCCCGGCCTGGAGAACCGGCACATGAAGGCGACCGCCACGGCGGTCATCGTGCCGCGGGTGTGCACGCTGCGGCCGGTGGAGGAACCCGCAGCGACCAGCAAGCCCGAGCCCGAGCGGACACCGAAGCCGCGGGAGAGCAATACGCCGAAGCCCGAGCGGAGTTCAGCTCCCGAGGCAAGCAAGAAGCCTGAGCCGAAGCCGCTGCGACTCCACTGCTCCAACGGCCGCACCTGGGATCTCGACCCCAAGGATCCGGCGAGCTCGAAGCACCTCCCTGGAGTCGCGGACCTGTTCTCCGTCAGACTTGCCGACTGATACTTGTGCGCCCTGTTTGCGAACGACAACTAGAGGACGATGAGTGATGAGCGTGTGGCAGCGTGCCCGGGCACGTCGGACCGTCGTGGGTGCCGCCCTGGTGGCGGCAATGACCGTGACGCTGTCCGCCTGCGGAAGCGACGGCAAAGAAGAGAAGCCTGAGGCCGGCCAGAGCGCCAAGCAGGACGGCGGGAGCAAGCAGGAGGACCGGTCCGGGCAGGACTCCCGGACCAAGCAGCCGGACAACGGCAAGGTGATCGCCACGCTCAAGGGTCCCAAGGGCGTCGTCCTCGACATCACGTCCGCGACGCGCAGCTCGGGCGGGTTCGTCACGCTCAGCGGAAGCCTGAAGAACACGGCGAGCGAGAAGTTCTACGACACGCAGGTGTGGTCCGGCCCCGAGCTGAACGTGATCAAGGGGGCGGGAGGCAGTTCCCTCGGAGGCGCCACTCTCGTGGACGAGAAGGAGAAGAAGCGGTACTACACCTTGCGGGACACCGACGACCGGCCACTGGCCACGACGGGCATCGCCACCCTTGAGCCCAACTCGGAGCAGCAGGTCTACATGCAGTTCCCCGCTCCCCCGAAGACCACGGCCAAGGTCGACCTGCAGATCCCGACCTTCCAGTCCGTCGCCCTGACGCTGACGGACGGGTGACCTCATGCGAATGCTTCACAGGCAGACGCCGGCCTGGGCCCTTGCTGCTGTCCTGACCGCCGGTGCGGCAGCCGCCGCGCCCTCCGCCTTCGCCGACGACGCGCCTTCCGGACGGTCCGTCTTCACAGGAAAGGTCGACCCCAAGGATCCCGGCCTCAAGCTGGAGCGGGGAAAGACCCTCGCGCCGCCCAAGGTGCTCGACATCAAGAGCATCGTGGGTGACGAGAGCGGCGAGGAACAGCGGCAGGACACCAACACGGACGTGAAGTTCCAGCTCCAGGCCGAGATCCTCTTCGGTAAGGACAGTGCCGAGCTCAACCCCGCCGCGAACGACCGCATCAGGACCATCGCCGACGAGATCAAGAAGCAGAACGCCCACCAGGTCCAGGTCTTCGGCTTCACCGACAACCTCGGCACGCACGAGCACGGGATGGAGCTCTCCAAGCAGCGCGCGGACGCCGTGCAGAAGGAACTGTCCAAGGCGCTCGGCTCCGACGTCCGCTACGAGATCCGCGGGTATGCCGAGGACGCTCCGATCGCCTCCAACGACACCGAAGAGGGCCGCAAGCAGAACCGTCGCGTAGAGGTGTCCTTCCCGCGCGCGAACTGAGGGGTCCCACAGACAACTGCCGACTGCCCGGATTCCCTCCGCCTCCCACGTCGTGTTGGGCCCCGAATGGGGCCCAGGGGCCCACGACCCCTTGATCATCTCCGGTTAGCGTGAGCCGCGAACGATCAAGGACGGAGAGCTGGGGGAATGGGCGGCATAGGCAAGAGTTTCGACTCCCGACATACATATGGTTCCTACCGGGCGCCGAGTCCGCAGCGCTCCAGCGTCTTCTTCGCGCTGATGCGCTCCTGGGCGGCAGCGGTCGTCGTCCTCTTCGCCTCCGGCCTGCTCCTCAATACCGCGCTCCTCGACGACCTCGCGTCCGCGGAGCGGCTCGCTTCCTTCGGATGGCGGGTCGCCCTCATCTACGTTCCCAACACGCTCTACGTCACCCTGGCCGTATGGGCGGCTGCCCGTCTCCTCTCCGAGCCGCACAGGGACTTCCTGTCCCGGTACCTGCCGGCCGCGCTGGGAGTTCCGGTCGTCACGACCGCGTGGACTCTCGTGGAGGGCTGGGGCCTCCTCGTCGCCGAGGGCATCGGCATGGCGGTGGCTTCCCTCGTTCTGGGCGGTGTCGCCGGGCTCGCGCTCGGGCAGCTCGGCCGGACGGACGACGGCCGTGCGGATCACCCGTGGAACGACCTCGGTGTGACGGCGACGGAATACATCGGCACGGTCGTCGTGGTGGTGGCCATCATGGCCGCGGTGGTCACCGCCAACATGGACAGAACCATCGCCGACACCATCAAGGCGAAGATCTGCCAGGCCGTCGGCGGCAATTGCAAGACCCCACGCCAGATCGCCGAGGCGAAGAAGCCCGACTCGTACTTCGAGCCGACGATGTGCAACACCGCCAACACCAGCAATACGGCGGGCCAGGAAGTGAAGATCGCCTGGTTCAAGTTCGGCAACGAGTACGGCTTCCAGCAGCAGAAGTTCAAGGTCCGTGAGGTCGACAAGAACGGGAATCCCGTCCTGGGCAAGGACGGCAAGCCCGTGTACAAGGACCGGGTCCGGCTCACCTTCAGCGAGGCCGGAAAGGCGGGCGTGACCCTGACCCCCAAGTGGGGCGCGAAGGTCGGCAAGCTCGACGAGGAGGGCTCGTCCGAGGTCGAGCTGTCCGGCGGTGTGAAGGTCACGGCCGGTGACACCTGGCAGTTCGACAGCCAGGAGGAAGCCGACGAGTTCCGCGAGAAGCTGGAAGACCTGGAGAGCGCCAAGGCGGGCATGCAGTACGCCAGGGATTCGCCCCTGGCCGCCCGCAACTCCGCCAAGCACTACACGGACCTGCAGAAGGAGGTCAACGACACGGTCAACGCGGGCCACCTCTCGTACGCCTCGGTGGGCGTGGAGGCCGCCGGCGACCTCAAGATGTCCGGTTCGATCGACGATCAGATCACGGCCAAGCTCGGCGGCAAGGTCAAGGTCGCCCCCACGGCGACGATCACCAAGGACGGCATCAACCACACCACCTCCAAGACCTTCGCGTTCAAGGTGGAGGGCAGCGCGGGCGGAGAGGCCAGTGCCGACGGGACCAAGGTCTCGGCGGAGCACGGGATCGGCATCACCGGAGCCATCACGGTCACCCGCGACAAGGACAACCATCTGAAGCGGATCATCATGACCCGCACCCAGGAGGACTCCGGTAAGGCCGGCGGCAAGCAGGAGGCCTCGGACGAGGAGAAGGTCCCGGACAAGAACAAGAAGGGCAAGGACAACCGGAACGCCGGCAAGTCCAAGCACAAGGGGTCGGTCAGCGGATCCGGCAAGGAGACCGTGACCGAGGTCGTCACCACCACGCTCGACATCAACACCGCGGCTCAGCGGGAAACCGCCGAGAACTGGCTGAAGGGTAACGACAAGTACGGGACGCCCTTGGTGCTGCTGGCTTCCGACGAGGCCCCGACGGACCAGCCCGATGACGACGACAAGTTCGGTCAGCTGTTGTTCGCGGAGGGCAAGACCAGCCGGCTCACCTATGACGGTGTGACCGACGCCGCGGAGTTCGGTGCCGAGCTCAATCTGGGCGTGGCGTCCTTCGGCTACACCGCCAACTTCGAGGCCAGCAAGGAAAAGGTCCGCCAGAAGGACGCCGAGTTCCTCGGCGCCCCGCGGGACGGAAAGCGGAGTTACCTTCCGATGACGCTCTGCTCGAAGTAGTAGTAGTAGTAGTAGCAGCAGCAGCAGCAGCAGCAAGTGGTATCACTGCCGGACAGTCGCACAGAAAGCGGAACTCGATGATCAGCACGACCGTGCGCCGCGCCGCAGCGGCCGCTGCGACCACCGCCCTCGCGGGACTCCTCATGGCCGGCTGCGGTAGCGAGAAGAGCGGCGGGCCGGCCGTCCCCGAGGGGTGGCAGACGCTGGACGCACAGCAGGTCAGCGTCGCCTACCCGAAGGGATTCAAGGCACTGGCCGAGGACCGGCTGCCCGGGTCCGTCACGGCCGAGGCGGACCTGACGGAGGACGGGAAGACCGTTGCCCGCATCATCGCGCAGGTCGAGTTCATGAAGACGAGCGACCTGGACATGGCGGTGGCGGGTGCGGAGACCCAGTACACCTTCGGTGGCACGGCCAAGGGCAAGGAGGACATCACCGTCTCCGGCGCCCGCCGGGCCACGCGCATCGACCACGAGTTCAAGTCCAGCGGTGCGGACGGGTCCCCTCCGCGGGACACCGACATGACCGCCGTCGATGTCGTCGGCATGGACAAGAAGGACAAGCCCTGGATCGTACGGGTCACCGCACCGAAGGGGAAGCTCTCCCAGGACGACCTGGACGAGATCCTGAAGTCCATCAAGGTGACCGGCTGACGTTAAGTGACCGGCTGACGTTCCCGCCCGCTAGTGCTTGGGCCACACCCGCGTCACGTACATCCAGAGAACCACCAGGCTGACCAGAAAGAAGGCGCTGCTCACCAGAATGCCGAAAAGGCCCCCGAGCAAGGGGGAAAGGGTGCGCAGTCCCATCACCGTCGCCGTCCGCTCCGGGTCCTCCGCCCGGTAGCGGACGGTGACTTTTCTGCCTTCCTGCATAAGCATGGTGGGTTCCTCGAACTCCACCGAACGGCCGTCGGCCGTGGTGAAGCCGTAGACGTAATGCATGCGCGTGAAGCCGTCGGAGCCTTCCGTTCCGTAGCTGCGCACGCAACGACCTTCCGCGCGCTCGCCGAAGAAGACGGACCTCAGCGAGGTCAGCCATTCGCGTACGCATTTCCCGAGGACCCATGCGGTGCCCGCCGCGAAGAGCAGAAGGACGATCAGGGTTGTCATGTCCTCAGCCTAGTAATGGCTACGGAGCCCGGGCGCCGCCCAGGACCCCGGGAGCCGGTGAGCCGAGGGAAGGGGGGAAACGTTACGGCTTGGGGAGCTCGCAGCCCGGCAGGCCCAGGTCCAGCTTGTTGCCGGTGGTGAAGCACTTGGCGATGCCGTACGTCTCCTGGGCGTAGTTGATGCCCTGCCGCACGGTCACCTGGCCGTTCTCGTCGACCTCGCACGGGTTGTTCATCGTGCAGCGCTCGCCGCTCTCGTTGCCGGTGTTGTTGATCGCGATGACCTTGCCGGTGCTCGCGTCGACGACCGGCGAGCCGGACGTGCCGCCTATCGTGTTGCACGACGAGGTGTAGCGGAGCGAGTCCTTCCAGGTCCAGTCGGCCTCGCGGAGGCGGTAGACGAACCCGTCGGCGTTGCAGCTGTAGATCCGCTTCCAGAAGCCGGAGACGACCTTGATGGCGGTGCCGGCGACGGGGTGGTCCGGGGAGAGGCTCAGGGCGTCTATCTTGTAGCGCTGCTTGATCTGCGCGTACGTGGTGTTCAGCTCGTAGAGGGTGACATCCGTGTCCGTCATCGTGGCGTACGAGACTTTTGTGGCGCGCAGTGTGGCAACCTTGCCCGCACTGGAGTTCAGCAGGCTGAAGGTCCGCGTGGACGGCCGGTCGGTGATGACCTCGCCGGGCCCCGGCATGCCGGTCTCCAGGCAGTGACCGTTGGTCATGACGAGGCCGGGATCGTTGTCCGACGAGCCCGGGAGGCGGATCAGGGAGCCTGAACAGTTGCTGAGCGCCACGGTGCCCGCGAAGTCGACCGCCTTGGGCCGCGCCTTGCCGGCGCCCGCCGCGCCGTCCGGGGAAGCCGCGGTGGCGGTGCCCGCACCGGCCACGGTCGCTCCGGTGAGGAGCAGCGTGGCGAGCGCACCGACGAGAGGTCTTCTCATGGGGGGTGGTTCCTCTCTGAGCCGAGCCGGAGCCCTGTTCGGTTTTGACATGCGCATTGTTGGTGCCGGTGGGGGCGGACGCAATCAACAGGATCGAAGTCACGGCAGTGAAGGCCAACTTGGCCGGATTCCCTCGCCTTCCTCGCGTTGACCCGTTCATGACACGGCTCGACACTGGCCACGCAACCCCTGTACCCCCCACTTCCCTCCCCCGCGGCATCCCCCCACCCGCCGCAGGGACCGGAACCCCCCAGGAGACCGCATGCGACCCCGTTCGCGCGGCAGATGGGCTACTACCGCCGTCGCCGCCGTGCTCACCCTGGCCCTCGCCGTCCCCGCCGCCTCGCGCGGCGCGGAGGACACCCTCGGGACCACCCACGCGTACGAGGTCACCGGCCCTCGTACCGCCGCCCAGCGCACCGCCGTCGCCGCGACCGGCGTCTCCGTCGATGCCGTACGGGGCACCTCGATCGTCGTCACGGCGGACGCCGGACAGGCCGAGCGCATCCGCCGGATGGGCTACGCCGTCAGCCGGCTGCCCGGGCCGCCGGACCGCTCGGGCGGCCGGGCCACGGAGCCGTACGACTTCCCGCCCGAGGACGCGAAGTACCACAACTACCGGGAGGCCATGGCGGAGGTCGACGCCGCCGTCGCCGCCCATCCGGCGATCATGAGCAAGAAGGTCATCGGCAAGTCGTACGAGGGCCGCGACATCGTCGCCGTCAAGATCAGCGACAACGCGGGCACGGACGAGGACGAGCCCGAGGTCCTCTTCACCGCGCACCAGCACGCGCGCGAGCACCTCACCGTCGAGATGGCCCTCTACCTGCTCAAGGAGTTCGGCTCCAAGTACGGCACCGACCCGCGCGTCACCAAGATGGTCGACTCGCGCGAGATCTGGGTCGTGCCCGACGTCAACCCCGACGGCGGCGAATACGACATCGCCACCGGCTCCTACCGCAGCTGGCGCAAGAACCGCCAGCCCAACGCCGGCTCCGCCTACCGCGGCACCGACCTCAACCGCAACTGGAACTACAAGTGGGGCTGCTGCGGCGGCTCCTCCGGCAGCCCCGGCTCCGAGACCTACCGCGGCACGGCGGGCGAGTCCGCGCCCGAGGTGAAGGTCGTCGCCGACTTCGCCCGCAGCCGCGTCGTCGGCGGAAAGCAGCAGATCAAGGCCGGCATCGACTTCCACACGTACAGCGAGCTGGTCCTGTGGCCCTTCGGCTACACCTACGACGACACCGGCCCCGGGATGACCCAGGACGAGCACGACGTTTACGCGACGCTCGGCAAGTCCATGGCCGCCAGCAACGGCTACAAGCCCGAGCAGTCGAGCGACCTCTACACCACCGACGGGACGATCGACGACTGGCTCTGGGGCGACCAGCGGATCTTCTCGTACACCTTCGAGATGTATCCGGACGAGAGCGGCGCGGGCGGCGGCTTCTACCCGCCCGACGAGGTGATCGACCGCGAGGTCGCACGCAACCGGGAGGCGGTGCTGCAGCTGCTGGAGGCCTCGGACTGCATGTACCGGGTCATCGGCAAGGAGGCGCAGTACTGCAAGCAGTAGTCCCCTGCAGGGGCGGTAGGTACGGCCCCGCCGGGCCGGGGAAGGCCCGGCGGGGCCGCGTCACGGCACCACCGCGCTCAGAGCCGCCGCCACCGCGAACCCCGCCACCGACAGCACCGACTCCAGCACCGTCCACGACTTCAGCGTCTCCCGTTCCGGGATGCCGAAGTACGTGGCCACCATCCAGAAGCCGCCGTCGTTGACGTGCGAGGCGAAGATCGAGCCCGCCGAGACCGCGACGATGACCAGGGCCAGGTGGGCCTGCGAGGCGGCGGTGTCCGCGAGCAGCGGGGCGACGATGCCCGTGGTCGTCACGATCGCGACCGTCGCCGAACCCTGCGCCACCCGCAGGGCCACCGCGATCAGCCACGCCAGGACGACGACCGGCAGCCCGGCGCCGGCGAGCGCGGCCGCCAGCGCCCCGGCCACCCCGCTGCCCTTGAGGACCGCGCCGAAGACCCCGCCCGCGCCGACGACGAGCAGGATGTTGCCCACGGGCTTGAGCGAGGCCGTCGAGACGGCCTCCAGTGACGTACGGGACCAGCCGCGCCGCAGGCCCAGCAGCCAGTACGCCAGCAGCAGGGAGATCGTCAGCGCCACGAACGGGTGGCCGAAGAACTCCACCACCGAGCGGCCCGTACTCGGCGCGAAGGCCACCGAGGAGAACGTCGCGAGGAGGATGAGGAGCAGCGGGGTGCCGATGACGGCGAGGAGCGTGGCGAGAGCGACCGGGGCCTCGGCAGCCGGGGCCTCGCGGGCCGGGGCCTCGCCGTTTGTGGCCTCGCGGGTCGTGGTCTCGCGGGCCAGGTCTTCGCAGGCCGGGGCCCGTGGGGTCGTCGCCGCCCGCTTCGCTTCCTCGGCCGCCGCCGCCATCTCCTCGGGGACGGGGACGAACACGCGGCGGCCGATCCAGGCCGCGTACGCCCACGCCGCCAGCACCGCCGGCAGGCCCGCCGCCGCGCCCATGAGGATCACCCATCCGAGGTCCACGCGCAGCAGCCCGGCCGCGGCCACCGGACCGGGGTGCGGCGGCAGGAAGGCGTGCGTCATGGAGAGGCCGGCCAGCAGCGGCAGCGCGTACAGCAGAATCGATTTCCCGCTGCGCCTGGCGGCCGCGTACACAATCGGCGCGAGGACGAAGATGCCGACGTCGAAGAAGACCGGTATCCCGAAGACCACACCCGTCACGCCCATCGCCAGGGGCGCGCGCCGTTCCCCGAAGAGCGCGAGGAGCCGGCCGCTGAGGGCCTCCGCGCCGCCGGAGACCTCCAGGACCGAGCCGAGCATCGTGCCGAGCCCGACGATGACGGCGATGTGGCCGAGGGTGCCGCCCATGCCCGCCTCGACGAGCGAGACGGCGCCGGACTTCTGGACCGTGCCGAAGAGCTCGGTCACCGGCAGCCCGGCGCCGAGGCCGACGGCGATCGAGACGGCCAGCAGGGCCACGAACGGCTGCAGCCTGACCTTGATGATGAGGAAGAGGAGCAGGGCGATTCCGAGGGCGGCGACGGTCAGCAGACCGGGGGTGCCCGGTATGAGGGCGAGCAGCCCTCCGGTGCGGCGCTCGGCCGCGTAGATGACGGACTCGACGGACACGTCGGGCACCCCCCGGCCTCGTGGCGGCGGCCGTCAGCCGAGGACGGCGAGTGCGTCGATCTCGACGAGCAGCCCGGCGGGAAGCCCGACGTAGACGGTCGTACGGGCAGCGGGTACGGACTTCAGGTCGGCGAAGTACGCGTCGTAGAGCTCGTTGAACTCGGCGAAGTGGGCGGTGTCCGTGAGGTAGATCCGCATCATGACCACGTCCTCCCAGCTCGCGCCGCCCTCCTCCAGGACCGCCCGGACGTTGGCGAGGGTCTGCAGGGTCTGCTCGCGCAGGGAGTCCCCGGCGGGCGTCGGCGGCTGCCCCGGAACCGCCGGCAGGAAGCCGACCTGGCCGGCGACCTGCAGGATGTTGCCCTTCCGCACCCCGTGCGAGAACTTCGCGGGCGGGGTGGTGTGGGTGGGCGGCGTGATGGCGGTCTTCTCAGTCATGGGATCCCTGCTTCCTGATGGGCGGCGGTGTCGTACCGGAGTAGTCCGCGCTGATGGCGTCCGCGGTGCGGCGCAGCAGCGGGAGGAGTTCGAGGAGCCCGGCCGTGCCGACGACGACGTTCGGCGCGGAGATCGAGCAGGCGGCGACGGCGCGGCCGCCGGGGCCGCGGACGGGCGCGCCGATGCAGTTGATGGACTCCTCGTGGCCGCCGAAGTCGGTGGCCCAGCCCTGTTCCCGCACGGTCGCGAGCTCCTTGAGGTACGCGGCGGCGTTCGGCGTCGAACGGGCCGTGTAGGCGGGGTAGTCGAGCCGCTCGGCGACGGCGCGCCGCTCGGGTTCGGGCAGGTCGGCGAGGAGCAGCTTGGCGACGGCGGCGACGGTGATGGCGACGGGCTTGCCGATGCGCGAGTACATCCGTACGGGGTAGCGGCTCTCGACCTTGTCGATGTAGAGGACCTCGCCGTCCTCGTACACGGCGAGGTGCACGGTGTGCCCGCAGCGCTCGTTGAGCTCGGCGAGGTGCGGGTGGGCGATCTCGCGGACGTCGAGGTTCTCGGCGGCCTGCTGGGCGAGGGCGAACAGGCGGGTGCCGAGGCGGTAGCGCTGGTCCTGCTGACGGTAGACCATGCCGTGCTCGTGGAGGGTGCGCAGCAGGCGCAGCGCGGTCGACTTGTGGACGCCGAGGCGGGCCGCGACCTGCTCCAGGTTGGCCGGCCCCTCGGCGAGGAGCGGCAGGATCCGCAGGGCGCGGTCGACGGTCTGGCTCATGGGGTGCGTTCCTTCGCGCTGGCGCTGGCGGGGGCGGGAGCGGGGACGGAGCCGGCGGCGG
>NZ_JBPQTW010000111.1:0-22349 GCF_051386535.1 Streptomyces sp. URMC 127 | reverse complement strand
GCCGTGGTGGCCACGGGCCGTTCGGACTTCCCGAACCAGATCAACAACGTGCTGGTCTTCCCGGGTGTCTTCCGCGGTCTGCTGGACGCGCAGTCCCGTACGGTCAACACCGAGATGATGCTGGCCGCCGCTCGGGCCCTGGCCGACGTCGTCACCGAGGACGAGCTCAACGCGAACTACATCATCCCCAGCGTCTTCAACGAGAAGGTCGCGGGGACGGTCGCGGGCGCCGTGCGCGAGGCCGCGAAGGCCGCCGGCGCGGCTGTGACGGGCACCACGACCGTCTGATGACGGCGCGTCGCGGGCCTTCGGGCCCGCGACCTGCCCCTAAGGTGTCGGGCAGAAATCAGGCCGCAGAAATGCGGCCGTATCCGAGGCTGTGCCGCTTTCCGTGTGACTCTCCAGGGTGCCGGATTGGCTTTCCCGCCACTGGTGGGGGCAGGATGCGTAACCGGGCGCGAGGGTCTGGCAACGGACCCGGGTCCGGGGACTGTCCGAGGGCCCTGGCAGCATCGGCTTCGATCTCACGCCTCATTGGCAAGAAGAACACGGGAGTACAACATGAACCGCAGTGAGCTGGTGGCCGCGCTGGCCGACCGCGCCGAGGTGACCCGCAAGGACGCCGACGCCGTTCTGGCCGCGCTCGCCGAGACCGTCGGCGAGGTCGTCGCCAAGGGCGACGAGAAGGTCACCATCCCCGGCTTCCTGACCTTCGAGCGCACCCACCGTGCCGCTCGGACCGCTCGCAACCCGCAGACGGGTGAGCCGATCCAGATCGCTGCCGGTTACAGCGTGAAGGTCTCCGCGGGCTCCAAGCTCAAGGAAGCCGCCAAGGGCAAGTAAGCCTTCGGCGCTGCGCTCAGCGCCGAGAGGGCGGTCACCCCTGCGGGGGTGGCCGCCCTTCGGGCTTTCCGGGGCCGCCTGCGGGCCTCACGGGGGCCGTCCGGCCCCTTGGGCCACCCGGATGCACGTAAGCGCCTGTACGGGCCTTGGATGGCCCGTACAGGCGCTTACGGTTCGTCAGAACTGCGTCTTCCCGGGGGATGACCCCAGGACCCCCGGCCGGGGGTCCGTCGTGGGGTGCGGGAGCGTCAGGCGGCGGTGCCGCCGGGGAGCTCCACGTTCGCCCCGAGATCCTTCAGTTTCTGCATGAAGTTCTCGTAGCCGCGGTTGATGAGGTCGATGCCGTGGACCCGCGAGGTGCCCTCGGCCGCCAGGGCCGCGATCAGGTACGAGAAGCCGCCGCGGAGGTCCGGGACGACCATGTCGGAGCCCTGCAGCTTCGTCGGGCCGGAGACGACCGCCGAGTGCAGGAAGTTGCGCTGGCCGAAGCGGCAGGCGGAACCGCCCAGGCACTCGCGGTACAGCTGGATGTGAGCACCCATCTGGTTCAGCGCCGACGTGAAGCCGAGGCGCGACTCGTACACCGTCTCGTGGACGATGGACAGGCCCGACGCCTGCGTCAGCGCCACGACCAGCGGCTGCTGCCAGTCGGTCTGGAAGCCGGGGTGCACGTCCGTCTCCAGCGCGATCGCGTTGAGCGAGCCGCCCGGGTGCCAGAAGCGGATGCCCTCGTCGTCGATCTCGAAGGCGCCGCCGACCTTGCGGTAGGTGTTGAGGAAGGTCATCATCGAGCGCTGCTGCGCGCCGCGCACGTAGATGTTGCCCTTGGTGGCCAGCGCCGCGGACGCCCAGGAGGCCGCCTCCAGGCGGTCCGGGAGGGCGCGGTGGTTGTAGCCGCCGAGCTTGTCGACACCGGTGATCCGGATGGTCCGGTCGGTGTCCATGGCGATGATCGCGCCCATCTTCTGCAGCACGCAGATGAGGTCCTCGATCTCCGGCTCCACGGCCGCGTTGGACAGCTCGGTGACGCCCTCCGCCAGCACGGCGGTCAGCAGCACCTGCTCGGTCGCGCCCACGGACGGGTACGGCAGCCGGATCTTGGTGCCGCGCAGCCGCTGCGGGGCCTCCAGGTACTGGCCGCCCTCGCGCTTCTCGATGGTCGCGCCGAACTGGCGCAGCACCTCGAAGTGGAAGTCGATCGGCCGGCCGCCGATGTCGCAGCCGCCCAGGCCCGGGATGAAGGCGTGGCCCAGCCGGTGCAGCAGCGGGCCGCACAGCAGGATCGGGATGCGCGAGGAGCCGGCGTGCGCGTCGATGTCCGCGACGTTGGCGCTCTCCACGTAGGTGGGGTCGAGGACCAGCTCGCCGGGCTCGTCGCCGGGGCGGACGGTCACGCCGTGCAGCTGCAGCAGCCCGCGCACGACGCGGACGTCGCGGATGTCGGGGACGTTGCGCAGGCGGCTGGGGCCGTGCCCGAGCAGCGCGGCGACCATGGCCTTGGGCACGAGGTTCTTCGCGCCGCGGACACGGATCTCGCCCTCGAGCGGGGTACCGCCGTGGACAAGCAGGACATCGTCAGGGCCGGTCATGGATCTCGCGTTCCTGGAGTTGGGCAGGGGGCAAGAAGAAAGGGTAATGCGACGAGGGGCCCCCGCTGCATGCCTGAGGGGCCTTGCGGCCGTCATGGCTTTGCAACAACACGCTCCGTTAATGGAATGGTCGCTACCGGTTATCGGCGGCGCGTCGCGGGCCGCCGCTTTCTTGCCGGAGTGGGCGTCCACCCTCCGCGCGGGCCCGAAATGCGGGATCATGTGCCCATGTCCGAGGTGTCCTCGCTCACAGGACGACTGCTTGTCGCGACACCGGCGCTCGCTGACCCGAATTTCGACCGCGCGGTGGTGCTGCTGCTCGACCACGACGAGGAGGGTTCCCTCGGAGTGATCCTGAACCGCCCGACCCCCGTCGGCGTGGCCGACATCCTGGAGTCCTGGGCCGCGCTGGCCGGGGAGCCGGGCGTGGTCTTCCAGGGCGGGCCCGTCTCGCTCGACTCGGCACTGGGCGTGGCGGTGGTGCCGGGGGAGGGGCCCGGCAAGACGGGATCCTCCTCCGCCGTCGCCGGCGACGGCCCGCTCGGCTGGCGGCGCGTCCACGGCGCGATCGGCCTCGTCGACCTGGAGGCCCCGCCGGAGCTGCTCGCGGCCGCCCTCGGCTCGCTGCGGATCTTCGCCGGGTACGCCGGCTGGGGCCCGGGCCAGCTGGAGGACGAGCTGGTGGAGGGCGCGTGGTACGTGGTGGAGTCCGAGCCGGGCGACGTCTCCTCGCCCGATCCGTCGCAGCTGTGGCGCGCCGTGCTGCGCCGCCAGCGCAACGAGCTGGCCATGGTGGCCACGTATCCGGATGACCCCAGCCTGAACTGACCCGGAGGGCCTCCCGGCGTAATCCGGAGGCCTCCCGGCGTAAACCGGAGGGCCTCCCGGCGCCGTCCCGAGCCCTCCCGGCGTCGTCCCGGGCCCACCCGGCGGAAAAGCGCGCGACCTGCCGGCGAAACGGCCGGACCGTGGATCGGTGCTCGGCGGTGCGCCCCAGTACCCTTGGAGACCATGAGCACTCTTGAGCCCGAGCGCGGGGCAGGGACCGGCACCCTCGTAGAGCCGACGCCGCAGGTGTCGCACGGCGACGGCGACCACGAGCGCTACGCCCACTACGTCCAGAAGGACAAGATCATGGAGAGCGCGCTCTCCGGTTCCCCGGTCGTCGCCCTGTGCGGCAAGGTCTGGGTCCCGGGGCGCGACCCGAAGAAGTACCCGGTCTGTCCGATGTGCAAGGAGATCTTCGACGGCATGGGCGCCGGCGGGGACAAGGACGGCAAGGGCGGCGACAAGAAGTAGCCCCCGGCCTCCCGCCGCAGGCCGCACACATCCTTCCCGGCCCCCGGGACGCGCTCCGGCGCGTCCGGGGGCCGTGTGCGTTTCTGCGGAGCCGCTGCCGGAGCGCCGCTGCCGCACGGCGCCGTTGCACAGGGCGCTTTCGCCGATCACAGAGTGGTAGAGACCTCTTGTCGGGGCCATGGCACGCCCCTAGTCTCCTGCCAGTTGTGCTGAGCAAAACGCCCATTGCGTATGTTGCAACGCCACGCGGGAGGGACCCTCATGACACCGTCCGGCCGCTTATCCGGGGTGGTGGCCCTGGTGGCCGTCACCGCCCTGGCCGCCTGCGCCCCCTCCACCTCCGCGGGCGCCGCCCGGGGCGACGAGCGGACGGGCCGCCTGCGGGTCTGGCTCTTCCGGGAGGTCGACAACGGGCCCAAGGCGGCCGTGGTCGGCAAGGCCGTCGACGCCTTCGCCCGGGAGCACCGCGGCGTCCGCGTCGACGTCACCTACATCCCCGTCGAGACGCGCGCCCAGCGGATCAAAGCCGCCTTCAACGACCCCCGCAGCGCCCCGGACGTCATCGAGTACGGCAACACCGACACCGCCGGCTACGTGCGGGACGGCGGACTGGCCGACGTCACCGCCGACTTCGCCGCCTGGCCCGAGGCGCGGGACACCGATCCCGCCGCCCGCAGCTCCGTCACCGTGGACGGGAAGGTCTACGGCGCCCCCCTGTTCGTCGGCGTCCGCGCCCTCTACTACCGCACGGACGTCTTCCGCGAGCTCGGCCTGCGCCCGCCGCGCACCCAGGCCGCGCTCGCGGAGACCGCCCGCCGCATCCACCGGGAGCGGCCGGAGCTCTACGGGCTCGTGGTCGGCGGCTCGTACACGTACGGCGCCCTGCCCTTCGTGTGGGCCAGCGGCGGTGCGATAGCAAAGAAGAAGGGCAGGAAGTACACCGCGGCCATCGACAGCGAGGCGGCCAAACGCGGCATCGCCGCGTACACCGGTCTCTTCGGCGAGCACAACTGCCCGCCCGCCAAGTGCGCGCAGCTGGGCGGCAACGCCACCGTCGAGGCGTTCGCCTCCGGCAAGGCGGCCATGGCCATCGGCGGCGACTTCAGCCACCGGGCCGTCGAGAACGGCAAGGCCGGCGGCAGGTACGCGGTCGTCCCGCTGCCCGGCACCGAGGACGGCAGCATCGCCCCCGCCTTCGCGGGCGGGAACAACCTGGGGGTCCTCAAGAGCAGTTCCCACCGCACGCTCGCCGTCGAGCTGATGCGGGCCCTGGCCGGCAAGCGCACCCAGGCGGAGCTCTTCGACGCCATGGGCTTCCTGCCCACCTACACGGACGTACGCCGCGAGGCGGCCCGAAGACGGCCCTACGTCGAGCCCTTCGTGAGGACGCTCTCGGCCGGCGCGGCCTTCGTGCCCGTGACCCCCGCGTGGAGCGCCATCGACGCGGGGCAGGTGCTGCCGGTCATGTTCCAGGAGATCGTGAGCGGCCGCAGGAGCGTGGACGCGGCGGCCTCGGCCGCGGCGCAGAAGATGAACAGCGCCTTCCGGGCCGCGGGCTGAGGCGGCGGGCCGGCACGATGCGCACCCACAGCCGGTGGACGCCCTGGCTCTACCTCGCCCCCGCCCTCGTCCTCCTCGGCGGCCTGCTGCTCTACCCGGTCTACCAGCTCGGGCTCATCTCCTTCCTGGAGTACACCCAGGCCCAGGTCAGCGGCGGCCGCCCGACCTCCTTCCAGGGCTTCGGCAACTACGCCGAGCTCTTCCGCGACGGCCAGTTCCGGGAAGTGCTCGCCGTCACCGTCCTCTTCGCGGCCGCGTGCGTGCTCGCCACCCTGGTCACCGGCTGCGCGCTCGCCGTGCTCCTCACCCGCGTCCGCGCCCTGCCCCGCCTCGCCCTGATGACCGCGGCGCTCGGCGCCTGGGCCACGCCCGCCGTCACCGGCTCGACGGTCTGGCTCTTCCTCTTCGACCCCGACTTCGGGCCTGTGGACAAGCTGCTCACCCGGCTCGGCATGAGCGGCTTCGACGGCTACTCGTGGACCTACGACCGCTACAGCGCCTTCGCCCTCGTCCTCCTCGAAGTCGTCTGGTGCTCGTTCCCCTTCGTCATGGTGACCGTCTACGCGGGCATCCGGGCCGTTCCCGGCGAGGTCCTGGAGGCCGCCGCCCTGGACGGCGCCTCGCAGTGGCGCACCTGGCGCGCGGTCACGGCACCGATGCTGCGGCCGATCCTGGTCGTCGTCACCATCCAGTCCGTCATCTGGGACTTCAAGGTGTTCACGCAGATCTACGTCATGACCAACGGCGGCGGGATCGCCGGGCAGAACCTGACCCTGAACGTCTACGCCTACCAGAAGGCGTTCGCGTCCTCGCAGTACGGCCTCGGCTCGGCGATCGGCGTGGTGATGCTGCTGATCCTGCTGGCGGTCACGCTCGCGTACCTGCGGCTGCTGCGCAGGCAGGGGGAGGAGCTGTGAGCCGGCGGCGGCAGGGAAAGGGCGGCCGCCGGGGCCGGCTCGCCGCGGAGGCGGTGGCGCTGCTGACGGCGGCCGTGGTCGCCTTCCCCCTGTACTGGATGGTGCTCTCGGCCCTCGAACCGCAGGACGAGGTGCTGAGCGACCGGCCCCGCCCCTGGACGCCCGCGCCCTCCCTGGACGCCTTCCGCCGCGTCTTCGGGCAGCAGGACTTCGCGCGCTACTTCCTCAACAGCCTGCTCGTCGCGGGCACCGTGGTCGTCGTCTCCGCGCTCGTGGCCTTCCTCGCCGCGACCGCCGTCACCCGCTTCCGCTTCCGGTTCCGCACGACGCTGCTCGTGATGTTCCTCGTCGCCCAGATGGTGCCGGTCGAGGCGCTCACCATCCCGCTGTTCTTCCTGCTGCGCGACGCGGGCGCGTACGTGCCCGGCATCGGCCTCAACACGCTCGGCTCGCTGATCCTGCCGCACATCGCCTTCTCGCTGCCCTTCGCCGTCTGGATGCTGCGCGGGTTCGTCCGGGCGGTGCCCGAGACGCTGGAGGAGGCCGCGTACCTCGACGGCGCGACCCGCGCCCGCTTCCTGTGGCGGATCCTCTTCCCCCTGGTCTTCCCCGGCCTCGTCGCGACGAGCGTCTTCTCCTTCATCTCGACGTGGAACGACTTCCTCTTCGCGAAGTCCTTCATCGTCAGCGCCACCGAGAACTCCACCCTGCCGATGGCGCTCCTCGTCTTCTTCAAGGACGAGGGCAACGACTGGGGCGGCATCATGGCGGCGTCCACCGTCATGACCGTGCCGGTGCTCGTCTTCTTCGTACTCGTACAGCGGAGGCTCGTGTCGGGCCTCGGCGGAGCGGTGAAGGACTGATGTCATGACCGTCCACGGAACCGTCCACGGAACCGGCCAGGGAACCGGCCGGGGAACCGGCCCCCGGGCGGGCCGGGAGCCCGGCACGGGCACCAGCCTGATCCCCTTGCCTCGTCAGGTCGTCCGGATCCCGGCCGCGGACGACTGCGTCCTCGACGATTCCACTTCCGTCAGCGCCGCGCCCGGCACGGAGGGCGTGGCGCGCTGGCTGCGCGCCACGGTCGGCGCGGCCACCGGACTGCCCTTGCCGGACGGCGGCGGTGGCACTGACGGCGAGGGCGGCACCGGCAGGGGCGGCGGTGGCGAGGGCGGGCACCGCGGCCGCATCGTCCTGCGCATAAGCCCGGAGGTGGCGGACGAGATCGGCCCGGAGGGATACCGGCTGCGTGCCGGGGGCGGCGGAGTGGTCATCGACGGCGGCAGCGCGGCCGGCGTCTTCTGGGGCGCGCAGACCCTCCGTCAGCTGCTGGGTCCCGGCGCCTTCCGGCGGGCGCCCGTGACCGGCAAGCGCGCATGGACCGTGCCCGCCGTCGCCGTCGAGGACGCGCCGCGGTTCCGGTGGCGCGGTTTCCTCCTCGACGTCGCCCGCCACTTCCTCCCCAAGGACGGCGTGCTGCGCTACCTGGACCTGCTCGCCGCGCACAAGCTCAACGTCCTGCACCTGCACCTGACGGACGACCAGGGCTGGCGGATCGAGATCCGGCGCCACCCCCGGCTCACCGAAGCGGGCTCGTGGCGCCCGCGCACCAAGCTCGGCCACCGGGCCTCGCCGCTGTGGGACGAGCGGCCCCACGGCGGCTACTACACCCAGGACGACATCCGCGAGATCGTCGCGTACGCCGCCGAGCGCCACATCACCGTCGTCCCCGAAATCGACGTCCCCGGGCACTCGCAGGCGGCCATCGCCGCGTACCCCTGGCTGGGCAGCACCGACGCCGTCGACACCTCCGCCCTCGGGGTGTGGGACACGTGGGGCGTCAGCCCGAACGTCCTCGCCCCCTCCGACCGGACCCTCGCCTTCTACGAGGACGTGCTCACCGAGGTGCTGGAGCTCTTCCCGTCCCCCTTCGTGCACATCGGGGGCGACGAGTGCCCCAAGGACCAGTGGCGGGCGTCGCCGGCCGCGCAGGCCCGCATCCGCGAACTCGGCCTGGGCGGCGAGGACGAGCTGCAGAGCTGGTTCGTACGGCACTTCGACCGCTGGCTCGCCGACCGCGGCCGCCGCCTGACCGGCTGGGACGAGATCCTGGAGGGCGGGACGGCGGAACGGGGCCTGACGGAGGGCGCCGTGGTGTCCTCCTGGCGCGGCTACGCGGGCGGGATCGCCGCGGCGCGCGCCGGCCACGACGTCGTCATGTGCCCCGAGCAGCACGTCTATCTCGACCACCGGCAGGCGCCCGGCGCCGGCGAGCCCGTCCCCATCGGCTACGTCCGCACCCTGGAGGACGTCTACCGCTTCGAGCCCGTGCCGCCCGGCCTCGGCGAAGCCGCGGCCGCCCGCGTCCTCGGCGCCCAGGCCAACCTCTGGAGCGAGGTGACGGAGAGCCCGCAGCGCCTCGACTACCAGGCGTTCCCCCGCCTCGCCGCCTTCGCCGAGACCGTCTGGTCGCACCTGCCCGCCCCCGCCGAGCGCGACTACCCGGCGTTCGAACGCCGTATGACCACCCATTACCACCGGCTCGACGCCCTCGGCGTGGACTACCGGCCCCCGGGCGGCCCCAGGCCCTGGCAGCGCCGCCCGGGCATCCTCGGACGCCCGATCGAGGGCGCGCCCCCGATCGTGTGAGCCACGGCCAAGCTGCGCGTCACGGCGGCGGACGGCTGGCACGGTGGTCCTTCACACACTGCCGTAAGTCGCAAAAAGGCCCCCTAAAAATGGCAATCCGTACACAGCGGGGATACTCCCGGAAATCGGACCATTCGTATTGCCGGGGACGGATCGGCGGTTCGTGGACCCTCGCGACGGCGGAGTCCGAAGATGTGCCAGAGTTGCCACGTCCGGGCCGTGAGGACGTACCGTACGGCGGGATCGTACGGCGGGATCAGGCCGGACAGCCGGGACCACCGGGGAAGGGGCAGCTGGGTTGACCACGCACGCACCGCAGGCGGCGCACACGGTGACGCTGCCGGGCTCGCTCGACGAGGCCGTGGCGGCGCTGGCCGCCATGCCCGCGGCCGTGCCCGTGGCGGGTGGCACCGATCTGATGGCCGCCGTCAACTCCGGGCTGCTGCGGCCCGCCGGGCTCGTCGGCCTCGGCCGCATCAGCGAGATCCGCGGCTGGCAGTACCAGGACGGCCACGCCCTGCTCGGCGCCGGCCTCACCCACGCCCGGATGGGACGCCCCGACTTCGCGGCCCTCATCCCGGCGCTCGCCGCCGCCGCGCGCACCGCCGGCCCGCCCCAGATCCGCAACGCCGGCACGCTCGGGGGCAACATCGCCTCCGCCGCGCCGACCGGCGACGCCCTGCCCGTCCTCGCCGCCCTCGAAGCCTCCCTCGTCATCGCCGGGCCGGGCGGCAGCCGCCGCGAGATCCCCGTCGGCCACCTCCTCGCCGGCTACGAGATGCTCGGCCCCGGCGAGCTCATCGGCTACGTCCGCGTGCCGCTGCTGCACGCCCCGCAGACCTTCCTCAAGGCCACCGGGCGCACCGGCCCGGGCCGCGCCACGGCCTCCGTCGCCGTCGTCCTCGACCCCGCCCGGCGGGGCGTGCGCTGCGCGGTGGGCGCCGTCGCGCCCATGCCGCTGCGCCCGCTCGACGCCGAGCGCTGGGTCGCCTCGCTCATCGACTGGGACGGCGAGCGCACGCTCGCCCCCGAGGCGTGCGCCGCCTTCGGCGAGTACGTCGCCGCTGCCTGCATCCCGGACCCCGCGCCCGCTCCCGACGGCGGGGAGCCGGGCACCCTGCCGCCCGCCGCGCTGCACCTGCGTCGTACGGTGGCGACTCTGGCCCGCCGAGCACTGGGGAGGGCACTCGCGTGAGTGACGAACAGCGACAGGCCCACGCCGCCGGCCCGGGCGGCTGGCAGCCGATCCCGCGCGGCGGGGAGTACGACGAGGGGACCGCGTTCCTGCAGCTTCCGCCGGAGCTCCTCGCCCACCCGGGGGCGGCCATGTCCGGGACGGGCGCCTGGGATCCGCTGGCCGCGGCCGGTTCGGGCGGATATGTGCCGCCGTCGGCGGAGTCGTGGCAGCAGCCGGCGGGGGTTCACGGCGAGTGGGGGGCGCCTCAGGCGCCTCAGATGCCTCAGATGCCTCACTCCGGTGTCTACGACGCGCATGTCCATGACGCGCATGTCCACGACGGGCAGCGCGACGGCGGGGCGCACGGCGCCGCCGATCCGCAGGCCACGGCGGAGTGGCCCATGCCCGGGGACGGTTCGACGGGCTCGGCCGGCTCGATCGGGTCGACCGGTCAGTGGTCCGTTCCGGCCGCGGGCGACGATCCCGTGGACGAGTCCGGCGAGTACCTCGTCCACGGCGGCCCGGCGCCGGAGGCCGCGGGCGCGGCTCCCGCCCCGGAGCCGTGGACCGCGCAGCCCGTGGACGACTCCTGGCGCCGGTCGCTGGCCGCGGCCACCCCGGCCGCCGGGACGCCCGTGGGGGTGCCCGCGGCGGGCGCTGACGGTGGTGCCGGCTCCGGTGGTACCGGCACCGGCGACACCGGTCAGTGGTCGGTTCCGGTTGTGTCCGGGGAGGCGGCGGAGTCGCCCGACGCGTCCGGTGAGTACGCGCTGGACGGCTTTACGGGCCCGGTTGCCGGGAATTCCGCTTCCGCCGATTCCGCGGCCGTGGACGTGAACGTGACGGGTGCGTTCACCGTGCCGCAGTACGTCACCGAGGTCACCGGTACGGGCGATAATCCGGGCGGGGCGGAGGCGGCTGCGCAGGCGGCCGGCGTCGTTGCCGCGGTGGAGGAGCCGGGGCAGCCCGAGGAGCCCGCGCGGCAGGAACAGCGCGAGCAGCAGCACGAGCAGCCGCAGCACGAGCCGTACGAGCGGCACGAGCAGCCGGAGGAGCCGCAGCAGCCCACTCAGCCGGCGCCGCAGCAGCCGATGCACGCGGAGTCGTTCGGGCACGGGGAGCCTCACGCCGCTGAGCGTCCGGAGCAGCCGGGGCAGGTGGAGCAGCCGGAGCAGACGGAGCCGGGGCAGTCAGGGCAGCCGGGGCAGGCGGAACAGGCTGAGCAGCAGCACGGCCAGCCCACGATGCCCGAGCCGTTCGTGCCGCAGCAGGGCGGTCCGGAGGCTGCCGCTGCCCACGCCGCGGCCGAGCCCGACGCCGATCCCGTAGCCGTAACGGCAGCCGAAGCGCAGCCCCACGACTCCCTCGGGGCCGATCCCCTCGGGGCCGACCCCCTGGGCCCCGACCCGCTCGCTCCCCACACCGAGCACCCCTGCGCCTCGTACGTTCTGCGCGTCAACGGCACCGACCGCCCCGTGACCGACGCCTGGATCGGCGAGTCGCTGCTCTACGTGCTGCGCGAGCGCCTCGGCCTGGCCGGGGCCAAGGACGGCTGTTCGCAGGGCGAGTGCGGGGCCTGCTCCGTGCAGGTCGACGGGCGGCTCGTCGCGTCCTGCCTCGTGCCGGCGGCCACGACCGCCGGCTCGGAGGTCCGTACGGTCGAGGGCCTGGCCGTGGACGGCCGGCCGTCCGACGTGCAGCGGGCGCTCGCCGAGTGCGGTGCCGTGCAGTGCGGCTTCTGCGTGCCGGGCATGGCGATGACCATGCACGACCTGCTGGAGGGCAACCACGCCCCGACCGAGCTGGAGACCCGCCGGGCCATCTGCGGCAACCTCTGCCGCTGCTCGGGCTACCGGGGTGTGCTCGACGCGGTCCGCCAGGTCGTCGGGGAGCGCGAGGCTGCCGCGGCGCACGAACAGGAGCTCCAGCAGGACTTCCAGCAGGACTTCCCGCAGGACTTCCCGCAGGGCGAGGACCTGCAGCAAGGACTGGACCCGCAGCAGGGACTGGACCCGCAGCAGTACGAGGCTGTGCAGGCTCAGCAGGCCATGCAGACTGTGCACTCGGATGCGGACCAGGCCCGCATCCCGCACCAGGCGGGCCCGCACGGCGGGGGCAGCGGAAGGGCGACGGCATGACGGGAAGCGGCGGAATGGGCGGTATGACGGGCATGGCCGGTATGGGCATGACCGACGGCGGCGCCACGGCCATCACCGTCCCGTCGCTCGGTTCGCCCGGCCCCGCCGAGCCGACGCACGGCATCGGCGCCTCCCTCCCCCCGGCCGACGCGGAGGCCAAGACCCAGGGCGTCTACCCGTACGCGGCCGACCTGTGGGCGGAGGGCCTGCTGTGGGCCGCGCTCCTGCGCTCTCCGCACCCGCATGCCCGCATCCTGTCGGTCGACACCTCCGAGGCCGCCCGGATGCCCGGCGTCCGCGCCGTCATCACGCACGCGGACGTGCCGGGCGACGCCGCCCACGGGCGCAAGGTCGCCGACCGGCCCGTCTTCGCGTCCGACGTCGTGCGCCACCACGGCGAGCCGATCGCCGCCGTCGCGGCCGACCACCCCGACACGGCGCGCCTGGCCGCGGCGGCCATCGCCGTCGAGTACGAGGTGCTGGAGCCCGTCACCGATCCGGAGCAGGCGTTCTCCGCCGAGCCGCTGCACCCCGACGGCAACCTGATCCGCCACATCCCGCTGCGCTTCGGCGACCCCGAGGCGGTCGGCGAGGTGATCGTCGAGGGCCTGTACCGGATCGGCCGCCAGGACCCGGCGCCCATCGGCGCCGAGGCCGGCCTGGCCGTGCCCCGCCCCGACGGCGGCGTCGAGATCTACACCGCGTCGACGGACCCGCACGCCGACCGCGACCTCGCCGCGGCCTGCTTCGGCCTCGCGCCGGAGCGCGTGAAGGTCGTCGTCACCGGCGTTCCCGGCGCGATGGGCGACCGCGAGGACCCCGGCATCCAGCTGCCGCTCGGCCTGCTCGCGCTGCGCACCGGCCACCCCGTCAAGCTCGTCGCCACCCGCGAGGAGTCCTTCCTCGGCCACCCGCACCGCCACCCCACCCTGCTGCGCTACCGCCACCACGCGGACGCCGACGGCAAGCTGGTGAAGGTCGAGGCGCAGATCCTGCTGGACGCGGGCGCCTACGCCGACTCCTCCTCCGACGCCCTGGCCGCCGCGGTGGCCTTCGCCTGCGGCCCGTACGTGGTCCCGCACGCCTTCGTCGAAGGCTGGGCCGTCCGTACGAACAACCCGCCGTCCGGCCACGTGCGCGGCGAGGGCGCCATGCAGGTGTGCGCCGCGTACGAGGGCCAGATGGACAAGCTCGCGGCGCGCCTCGGCCTCGACCCGGCCGAGCTGCGCCTGCGCAACGTGATGGCGACGGGCGACCTGCTGCCCACCGGCCAGACCGTCACCTGCCCCGCCCCGGTCGCCGAACTCCTGCGCGCCGTCCGCGACTACCCGCTGCCCGCCCTCCCCTCGGACGACCCCGAGGAGGAGTGGGTGCTGCCCGGCGGCCCCGGGGGCCCCGGCGAGGCGGGCGCGGTCCGGCGCGGCGTCGGCTACGGCCTGGGCATGGTGCACATGCTCGGCGCGGAGGGCGCGGACGAGGTCTCGACGGCGACGGTCAAGGTGACGGGCCCGACGGCCACGGTCATCTGCGCCGCGGTGGAGGCGGGCCAGGGCTTCGCCACACTGGCCCGGCAGATCGTCCAGGAGGTCCTGGGCATCGACGAGGTCTACGTCGCCCCCGTCGACACCGACCAGCCCCCCTCCGGCCCCGGCGCGCACAGCCGCCACACCTGGGTCTCGGGCGGCGCGGTCGAGCGCGCGGCGCGGATGGTCCGGACGCAGCTGCTGCAGCCGCTGGCGGCGCAGTTCGGCATGTCCGCGGAGCTGCTGACGATCGCCGACGGAAAGATCACCTCGTACGACGGCGTCCTGAGCACGACGGTCGCCGAAGCCCTGGACGGCAAGGAACTCTGGGCCACGGCCCAGTGCCGCCCCCACCCCACGGAGCCGCTGGACGAGTCGGGCCAGGGCGACGCGTTCGTGGGCATCGCCTTCTGCGCGGTGCGCGCGGTCGTGGACGTGGACGTGGAACTCGGCTCCGTCCGCGTGGTCGAAATGGCGGTCGCCCAGGACGTCGGCCGGGTCCTGAACCCCGCCCAGGCGCGGGCCCGCATCGAGGCGGGCATCACCCAGGGCGTCGGCGCGGCCCTCACGGAGAACCTCCGCACGGCAGGCGGAATGGTCCGCCGCCCGGACTTCACGGGCTACGCCCTGCCCACGTCCCTGGACACCCCGGACGTCCGCATCGTCAAGCTGGTCGAGGAGAGGGACGTCGTGGCCCCCTTCGGCGCGAAGGCGATCAGCGCGGTCCCGGTCGTGACGTCCCCGGCGGCGGTGGCGGCAGCGGTACGAGCGGCAACGGGCCGCCCGGTCAACCGCCTCCCCATCCGCCCGCAGGCGGCGGTGGCCGTCAACTCCTGAGTATTCGTACTCCTTGAGTACCCGTACTTATGTGAGTGTCACTGCACGGCAGTAGTGTGTAGCGTGAAGTTACATGGGGTGGGCAGTGGTTGTGGGTGGGGGAAGGCAGTGAAGAGGCGCACGTGACTGAGCAGGCATCGCCCAAGGGGGGCTTCGCAGCCGAACTGGCCTCGCTGAAGAAGTTCAAGGGCCGGGTGGACGAGCTGCTGAGGACGCTCGACGAATCCGACGGGGCGCCGAGCAAGGTCGCCGACACGGCATTGACGCAGGCCCACCTGGGCGAGGGTTTCAACGCCGCCGAGGCGCTCTACGGGGTCTACCACTCCGTCCACGCAGACTTGGTGACACTGTCCAAGCTGCTGAACGACCAGATCGGGGCACTCGGCGACGCCATGCTGGAAGCCCACGGAGGCTACGCCACCACGGACGCGGAAGAGCGGGAGAAGCTCTGGGCGATCCACGAGCGGATGCAGCGCCAGTACGACCCGAAACTCGACCCGGACGCGGAGGCGGCGCAGCCGCACACGTCGAGGACGGGGCCCCGTACGGACTTGCACAGCGGTAGCGGACCAGGCGGACGTGTCCACCTCTAGGCACGGAAAGGACGCACATCACTCATGACCGACCGAGCCCTGCCCAGAAGTGACAAGGACCCCCGGGCACTGCCGATGTGCATGCCTGTCCAGGACTTCTACGCCATCCCGCACCAGAAGCTCCAGGCAATGGTCGAGCACGCGGACCAGCACAAGGTCTTTGCAGTCGCCCTCACACTCAAAGGCGCGGCCCAGGCCATCAAGAAGCTCGGTGACGACCTCAAGAAGCACATGGAAGGCGTCATCTGGTCGGGTGAGGCCGGCGAGGCCTTCCGCAGGTGGGGTAACTCCATGGCCAACGAGACCATCCGGCTCGGCGACTATGCCATGAAGGTCAACGAGTGGATGAACTACGCGTCCACGGACCTGGGCAGCGCACGGCGCATGCCGAAGTACTCGCCCGAGGACAAGGCCACGGTCGATGCGTGGCTGAAGAACCACCCGTTGGCGCTGGGCAAGGTCCCCATGCCCGGCCTGGAGCCTCTCGGCGGCAACAACCTGGTGAACGGCGGCCCTACGCAGAAGGAGGCGTACGACGCCCAGAAGCGGCTGGAGGACAACCACAAGGCAGCGGCGGGGCTGATGAAGGCGCTGGCGGAGTCGTATGACCAGTCGGCGACGCAGATCTTGCGGGTGGCTCGGCCTAATTTTCGGCCTATGCCGGAAAAGGTGATGCCGCCAGTCTGGGACCCTGAACGGGACGGCAGTGAGCACGTCGGCTTGCCCGGTGACGCATCCAGCGCGCAATTGTCTGGTGGAGCTGCTGGGGCCTCGGCGGGCGGTTATTCCGGCCGTGAGGCGCTTGGACGGAGTGCCGCGGGAGTATCGGCACCATCCGAACCTGTGGAGCAGATCGGTCGGCGTCCGCACCTTGACCTCTCCGGTGGTGTTGAGACACCGCATCGTGTGCCGGTACCGCAGCCCGACCGACCTCCGGTCACTCTGCCGGACGCCGGGAAGCCGCAGATTCCCATGCAACATGTCCCTGTGCCGAACTGGCCGGGGCCTGAGCAACGTCCCGGTGTAGGCCGTCACCAGGGAAGGCCGATTCCTGATCGGGGCGGACGGCCGACGCCCAGGGTCCCGACTCCGGGGACCGGACCCGGTCCCAGCCGCCGGCCGGACATCCGGCTGCCGAACGCACCGCGCGACGGCATCGTCGGTGGCCGTCCCACGCCACGTGGACAGTCCGTGCCGACGCAGACGCCTGGACGGGCTCCGGTATTCGGCACGGAACCCTCCCCGCGGCCGGGTCAGACGCGTCCGCCCATGGTCCCCGGTACGGGCTTTGGTGGAGTGCCCGGGCCTGCAACCGGTAGCTCAGGAGCTGGAGCTGGAAGGGCCAGGGCGACGGAGCCCGGCGGAGTCGTCGGGGGTCGCCCCGGGGGCGGCGGTTCAGCCTTCACACCGGGAGGCACCGGCCTGGTCCGCGGAGCAGGCGCGGGGGAGAGTCGCAACACCGCCACTGGCAGGGGCGGCATGATGGGCGGCTTCATGCCTACGGCTGGTGTGGGCGGTGCCTCTTCGGAGCGGCGCTCAGGCGGTCGACGCCCCGAGTACCTGGTCGAGGATGAGGAGACTTGGAACCAGGATAGTAAGCGTGTTGTGCCGCCGGTGATTGAGTAGAGGACATCTACATGCGCAGTGCTCGTGCCATTGCTTCGCTTTCGGCAAGCCTGGTCTTGGTCGGGGGGGTCGCAGCTTTGCCGGCTCACGCCGACACCATCCGCTCCAGCCAATGGCACCTGGACGCCATGCACGCGGACGAGATGTGGGAGACCAGCACTGGTGCCGGGGTAACAGTGGCGGTCATAGACACCGGAGTTGATAGGAGTCTGCCTGACCTACAGGGGCAGGTCCTCGATGGGAAGAACTTCTCGGGTGAGCCCGGGGATGCCCACACGGATCCCGAGGGGCACGGGACGGGCATGGCCGCCCTGATTGCTGGAACAGGAGGGCGAGGCAGGTATACGGGAGCCTACGGTCTTGCTCCGGGGGCGAAGATCCTCCCCATTCGCGTCGGAGGAAAATACTTCAAGGATGAATCCGAGAACATGGTTGCCGCACTCCGGTATGCAGCTGACTCGGATGCCAGGATCATCAATATCTCGCGGGGCGGTCCGGGGCATAACGAGGAAGAGGAAAAGGCCATCGCCTACGCTCTCGGCAAAGGAAAGATGATCTTTGCCTCGGTCGGCAACACGGGCGACAAGGGAAACTTGGCGGAGTATCCATCCTCCGCTCCAGGTGTCATCGGCGTGGCTGCACTCGATCGGGATGGCGCTGCCGCCAAGTGGTCGCAGCACGGGCCCCAAGTTGACCTCGCTGCCCCGGGGGTAGACATGGTTGCAGCCTGCCCGGGTGGCACGGGTATATGTCGAAGCAAGGGTACAAGTGACGCTTCGGCTCTCGCCTCCGCCTCCGCCGCCCTGATCTGGTCCGTACACCCCAACTGGACCGCCAACCAGGTCACTCGCGTCCTCATCAACACCGCAGGGAAGCCTGACACCGGCGAGAAGCGCAACGACTACGTAGGCTACGGCGCCGTCCGCCCCCGTATCGCGCTCAAAGACCCGGGCGACCCGGGTCCCGCCGACGTCAACCCCCTCCCGGGGCCGACCGCTTCGCAGGAGCCGAAGACCGGCGATGGCACGGACAGTGCCGACCGCCTGTCGAAGCACCCCGGCACCGAAGCCTCGGCCAACAGCGGCGGCGGCACCCCCACCAAGTGGATCGCCCTCGGCACCGGCGCCGCAGTCCTGGTCGCAGCCGCCATCACCACCCCCATCATCCTCAACCGTCGCCGCAAGGCCGCTCAGGGCACCACCGGCCCGTAACCGGGCCACTGTGACCCGCCAACGACTTCCTATGCCGGTTGGGCGATAAGAGGCCAACAAGGGATCTGTGCCCTGGCCATCTTCCCTGCTAGGTTCGAACGCACGAATGCCCTGGTCGCGCAGGGCGTAAAGCCGAGCCTTCCGGGGGGGAAATGCCATGGCTTTCGAAGAGGAATGGGGAGAGCTCCGGGCTGAATCCGTCGCCCGGACACGGCTCAACGGCACGTCGCCGGGACCTCTCGGCGGGGTCGGCGACAGTCAAGGACTCTCGTCTTCCGCCGCCAAGAAGAAGGCCGCTGTCGCGGCTCTGGAGCAGCATGTCCAGCCCGACACAGGCGCGGCCGGCAAGCTCATGGACGAGGCCATGGAAGCGGCTGGCAAGGGCTTCAAGGACTGGGCCACCGGGGCAGGCCTCAACGAGGCCCTGAAGGGCTGGCGTGCGTCGGTCAAGGCGCTGCAGAACCGTCTCTCCGCCGAAAAGTCTGCGCTGAGTGGCACCAACGTATTGTTCCAGGGCGCCGACCTGGGCCTGGGCGGCGAATTCGCGCGCCGCTTCCCCTCCGCGCCCCCGCGCCTGCCCGGTCCGGTCCCGGCCGACGGCAAACCGCTGTTCCCGTCTCGTCTGGCGGACTACTGAAGGGGAGGGACGGCACATGCTCACCTACCACCAGGTCATGACTACCGACCTCGCCCTGCTGACGAAGGCAGCCGAGAAGTGGGACAGGGCCGCGAAGGACTTCGAGACCGTACAGAAGACGTACAACAGCCAGGTACGGAACGTTGGCATCGATGGCTCGTGGACCGGCATCGCCCGCACGTTCGCGGAGACGGCCAACAAGCAGACGTACGAGCAGTACACGGCGGCGGCCACGGAAGCCCGCGCCATCGCGTCAGTGCTCCGGGACGCCCACACCCAGTTCACCGAGTTGCGGGGCAAGCTCAAGACTCTCTTGGCGGAAGCTGCCGAGAAGGACATAAAGATCGATGACAACGGCCGGGCGACCTACACGAAGAAGGCCGGCAACGACCCCGACCGCCAGACTGCCCTCGCCGACATCCGGAAGGCTGAGGATTCCTGGACCAGCAGCGTCGCCGCCCTCGTCCAGGCCTTTGACGATGCCGACCAGGGCGTGAAACTGGCCCTCTCCGCCGCTGTGCAGGACACCGACAAGCACGACGGCATCGACCACAGCTTTAATGCCAAGGCCGAGGGCGACATTGAGAAGGTCGAAGGCCGGCGTGAGGCCGAACTGGCGACCAAGCTCAGTTCCACGGGGCATCTCGACGCCAAGGAGCTGGCCGAGATGCAGCGGCTCTTCCGCGACAACGAGAAGAGCAAGGAGTTCAGCCAGACCCTCTTGAGCACCCTCGGCCCGGAGGCCACCATCAAGTTCACCAACAAGGTGAATGAGATCGCGCATGACTCCGGCACCAAGAACAAGGCCGACTACCTCAGTCTGGACAGGGGGATGGCGCGGAGTCTCGGTGCGGCCATGCAGGTCCCCGGCTTCAGGGTCGACGGCAAGCAACTGGCACCGGGCACGCAGGAGTACTACCAGGCGTACAAGAAGTGGCTCGACAGCCCGGACGGAAGCTTCTATAAGCACTGGATGCACGGTCTGAAAGCCGCTGGTGTCAAGCAGTACAAGCAGGATGGCCTGACTGATAATCTGCGTATCGGCGAAGGCCGGGAACAGAAGGTCCGCGGGTACCAGTGCCTGGTGACGATGATGCAGAACGGCGGCAACTACTCGCCTCAATTCCTGCATGATCTGACGGACGACATGATGGCGGCCGAGAAGAAGGATAAGAACATCTGGGACCTTTACGGTCCGTTCAGCAAGAAGGACACGAAGTGGTTCGCCTACGACCCCGTGGACCGGGCGCTGGGCATCATGAGCAAGAACCCCGAAGCGTCCACTTCATACTTCGATCCCAAGGCTGTCGTCTTTGATCGCGAGGCGAATGACGGGGCGGGCGTCTACAGCAAGAACGATCGGTTCGACTATCTTCGCGAGAAGCGGGACTGGGCCGTCATGAACACGGTCGATACCAAGGGGAACTGGGAGCACACCGGGCCGGACGCGGAGGCCAAGGACGGCCACAAGGGCTTCGGTGAGGCGCTTCAGGCTGCCGCCACGGGACGGGCACCCGGCGTGCATGCGGCAGAAGGAAGCCCGCAGCATACCGACACTCAGGTGCGCATATTTGAGGACATCGCTTCGAAGTATGCCGATTACACCGCGACCAACCCGAGTGGTATGCCGGCGAACATGCGGCAAAGCATGTCCTATATCGTCGCTGACTACCCGAAGGATGTGCACGACATCCTGGGAAAGGGTGGCGACGTGCAATTTGGTGATCACCAGGCCCATATAGGACGCAAGGAGCTCACCCAGTTCATTCGGGCGGCATCCGAGGACGGTGGGGCCTACCAGACCATGCACTATTCGCAGACCCAGGAAGCCGCTCGTATGGTCGAGCGGCTGGGGCACGACGATTTCACCAAGAAGCATACAAGTGAAGGCCCGGATATCCCTCTTGGTGGGACCGGTGAGTCCGCACGCGCCCTGGGGGCCCTCGACGGTGTGCGGGCCGAGGTGATAGCTGCGCACCGTGACAGCGAGATCTTCCAGAACAACTGGAACGCCAAAATAAATTACCATGCCATCGGCGCGCCTCTCACTCTTATTCCCTATGCGGGAGACAGTATCCAACGCTACGTGGATGTAGGGACGTCCGAATACGCGAACAACCTCAATGACAAGGTGACGGCCAAGAGTAAGGACGAGCTGATAAACCTGTACGACGAGGGCCAGAAGGAATTGGAGGCCATGCTCATCAAGCGCGCCGAGGCGCTCGATGTGAAGCCGCATGAACTCAAGGTCGCCGGCGGGCGGGGGCAGGATCTACTGACACAGGCCGGATACGGCTATGCGGACGGCATCGGGCGTTCCCGTCGCAGCACCGGCGAGGTGAGCTGATGCTTGGCTGGGGCGCTGGCCTGTCCTCCTCTCGTCGTGGAAAGGCTGTTTCCATCGTCTTGGCCGTGGGGCTTTTCGTAGGCGTTGGCATTGCGATATTCGCATGGAATCGAACTGATAAAGAAGTGGAGCGGCAGAGTTTCTGCTGGGGCCTTCTCGCCAGGGACGACGTCACTTCGGTGGGCGTCAACCTTTCCAGCTACTCGATGAAGGAATCTGAAAGTCCTGCCGATTACACTGTTACGCAATCCTGTGAGATCTATACTCCGTCGGCCAGTACGCTTTCTGCGCTCTCTCTGGAGTACGGTGGATCCTCCCGGAATTGGCCCTATGGTGTTCGCGCGAACTCTAGTAACATGACTCAATCGCTGGGGCGTTTCCCTCTCGGCAACGGACTCAACGGCTGGACCGGCCGTAACGAGGCGGCAGTGTGGCTGCCCGATGCCTGCAGGCGGGCGGCCAAGAGCAACAACAACCCCGTTCAGCTGACCGTTACGCTCCGGGACAGCCCGGAAGATGCTCGGGGAAGCGAGGAAACGCGGGCGAGGATGAGTAAGGTGCTGATGAAGGCTGCCACGGTCCTGACCCGAGAGCTGGGCTGTGCCACCGACACCTTCGTGGTACCTGAGTCGGCGCCGAAATCGCCTGTGGAACGTGACGCGCCAAGCGATCAAGCCTGCGGGCTCACCGGCTTCGCTCCGTTCCGGAACGTAGGCTCGGCATCCGGCGTTCGGGAGATTGTGTCCGGAGACGACTACCGGATCTGGAGTTGCGCGCTGAAGCAGCCTGAGGGGATGCTCGTCTCGTTCAATATCACCACGCATCCCCAGTTGACCGACGAGTATGCCCGCCGAGTATCCCCGAACAAGCTGGCTGATGCGGTATGGAACGGCGAGGGAAATATTGCCGACCGGAGCCCCTCCGTCATGATGCAGTGCGGAGAAAACAAGGCCCTCATTCGTATGTCGTATCCGGATGGCGAGCAGAATCCGAAAGCCCGTCAGCTGGCAGCGGAGAAACTCGCCCCTCAACAGGGGCTCTTCGAGCAGTTCGTCATCGCCGCGAGCAAGCGTCTCGGCTGTGAACTCTCCGGGCAGAAGCCATGACAGAGAATCGTCGTCAAGGGTGAGCATTCGTCGGGCCAAGTTCAGCGAGTTCCAGCAGCTGCGTCGGGCTTCTATCCCATGCGGCTGCGGAACTCGCTCATGGTCATGGTCTTGTCCTTCGGCGGTAGCGTGACGGTGAAGTTTTCGCCGAACGAGTCGTACGTCGTGGTGCTCGTGCGGCCGTCTCGTGTGGACTTCAGCTGCACAAGCCGGTACGTGCCTTCACTCGCGATCTGATAGATGCCCTGCGCAAGGGAGGCTGGCAGCAGGGGGGGTGGGGGCTTGGGGTCGCGGGGC